>NZ_VMLI01000014.1:141480-169460 GCF_013276625.1 Streptococcus sp. 9903
CCTAAGCCAGAGCCTAAACCAGAACCTAAACCAGAGCCTAAGCCAGAAAATTCAAGTAGTATCCAGCCAGAATCAAAGACATCAGAAGAAAAACTACCAAATACTGGTACAGAAAAAAATTCTAATGTATCAACTATGGGATTACTAGCTATGGTAACAGGATTGGCATTAGGGTTATTTAAGAAAAAAGAAGAATCAGAATAATCTCAATGTTATGTTATCTATGTAATCATTCAGGGCATCTATTTAATTATTTTCAAATAGATTATTGAGCATGATTTGATTTTTAATAGCTTCTAAATAAAATATTCTATACTACTATATTTGGAATTTTTATAAGAAATTATTTTATATCGAGATTTGATGATACTGATAGAAAATTATTATTTTAAAGTAACTCTATCAGAACTTCAATTTTAAGAGATGAAAAATCTTTTCTCCCTTTTGTGAGGGGAGATTTTTCACTTTTGTCAAATGAAAATAGGGGAGAGAAATATGTCAAGAATTATTACGCTTCATTCTTTTACAGAAATACAGAGATATGGTTTTGAAACTACTCAGTTTTATCGAGCACGTATAGCAAGATATCTAGGAATAGATTATCTCCATCTTCTGACAAATCCTCAAGTTAGACCTGACTGGAAAGCTGATTTAAAAAAACTTGGATTTTTAGAAAAGGAATTAATCTGTGTTCCTCATAGTTTTTCTGATATAGGGCATGATTCCTTATCGGTTAAGCCTGAAACTCTCAATTTATCAGATAGTGATACGCTTGAACTCACTGCAGATGGTTTTGTTTCTTCTCTTACGTTAGGAGATGGCTCAGGTCGTTACTATTATACAAGTGGTCCATTTCTGTTTGAGAGTTTTAAGAAAAAAGAGTTACAGTGGTTTCATAAAAACGGAGACTTAGCGCTCGAGGGACGTTTCATAGACCCATTCATAGAACCTTCTCCTGTTTCTTTATTTTATCCTGAATATATTTTTCGAAAAGATGGAGTTATTTACTCTGAAGAAGATTTACTTGTCAAATTTTTGGTTGATATAGCTCAGGATACAGACTTAATTATTCGCGATCAACAAAGTATACCAAAGCCTAGTCTATGGAGATATATGGAAAACACGGGTAAGAATTACTATGAAGTGATTCATTCAAATGTTTTAATGAATATGTCACATGCTAATTTAAGGAAAAAGAATAACTATCTAGTTGCAAGTGAATCGCTAACAGAATCATTGCGTCAGCTAGATTATAACGCGAGATTTTTAGCTCCCATTTTTACAGAAAAGAAAGGGGAAGTTAAAGATATTGGTCCTATTTTAGACTATTGTTTAGTAGGGCATATGGAGGAAATAAAGAATATTGATCTGGTTATTGAAGTTTTTACGGAATTGTATAAACGCGGCTCAAATGTTCATATTACCTTTTATGGTGGATCGGAAAAAAGATTACAGCAACTTCGGAATCAGTATAACCTTCCACCAATAATTCAATTAAAAGGTATCGTTAACGAAGTGCCTTATCATCTGCACCAATGCTATCTGTCTGCTAGTTATACTGAGTTATTTTCAAATGCCTGTGTAGAAGCTTTGAGCCATGGTTTACTAGCCTTGCTATCAGATGTTGATATTGCTCATCGTTTTTATGCTGGCCAGTCCAATGCCATCAACTTGTTTAAAACTAAATCAGAGTTGATCCAAAAGATAGAAGAGATGGAGCAGACGGGCTATCGCCAGTCAAATGCAGAAAATATCGCCCTAGCGACCCACTATTCGCTAGGGACAGTGGCCCAAAGCTACCGCGAACTACTAGATAGGAAATTCTAGGATGTTGGGAATTCTAGTCACCCTATCGCTTTATTTCTGCTTGATTTCCTGGATAGCCTATCGGAAAAAAGGGAGTGAAGAGGACTATTATCAGGTTAAGAAAGCTGTTCCAGTGACAGTTTTGGCCTTCTCAGTCTTTGCGACCTTACTCAGTCCTATTTCCTTTCTGACTCTGGTGGGGAATGCCTATACAGGTAGGTCCTATCTCTGGTTTGCCCAGTGCGGGATTTTTCTAGCCATTCCACTAGCTCATCGCTACTTTCTGCCCCTCTATCAAAAGGGAAACTATGAGACAGCCTATCATCTTTTAGAGGACAAGTTTCAATCGACTGGCATTCGTTCACTGGCCTCGGGTCTTTTTATCCTCTACCAGTTGGGGCGAATAGCAGTGGTGACCTACTTGTTGTCTCAGGCCTTAGAGCCTTTTATCCCCATCAATCAGCTGATCTTGTCAGGTTTACTCCTTCTCTTGACGGTCTATTATCTGGCAAGGGGTGGTCTCTTGGTTGTGCTGTGGACGGACTTCTTTCAAGGCTTGGTCCTACTGGCTATATTGGCCCTCTTTCTACCAAGAATTGCCCAATCTGGTTTAGTCGTGAATAGCAGTCAACAGCTATCTCACTTTGCAGAGACGCTGGATGGGAAGACGGTCTTTATCTTAGTTGCAGGAGCAGGTTTTAGTAGCTTGTTTTCCTACGTTTCTTCGCAGGATATCGTCCAACGTTTTAATAGCAAAATGGGGCGTCAGAAGATTGGAAAAATCTTATGGATACAGGGACTTTTGTCCTTTGGGATTGCTAGTTTACTGTATCTGATTGGCTGCTTGATTCGTCAGGAAAATTTTGCTACCACATCGACCAATCCTGTTCTCATTGCTTACGCTCGGGAAGGTCTGGCGCCTTGGTTTGGCAGTTTTATCATGCTGGCTCTCTTGGCAGCAGGCCAATCCACAGTTTCATCCAGTATGAATGCAATCGTGACCTGCTTGAAGTTGGATTTTGCTTGGTCAAAGATTCGCTGGTCGCCAAGTCTCTTATCCTTTGTCTTAGCAGGTCTGTCCTGGCTCCTCTGCCTCTTGCTCATGAATGCAGAAATCTACTCCATCTACGAATGGATTAACGGCTTTATGGGCTTGACACTGGGTGTGATTGGTGGTTTGTACTTCTTGGTCTTACTCCTCAAAAGACCGAGTTTACAGTTAGCCAAAATCTATCTGGTCTTTAGTCTAGGAGCCTTGGTTCTCTATCATTACAGTGGCCTTTTTGCCAACCCCAATCCCTGGTTAAATAGCATCATCACTACCCTATCTGCCCTTTTTATCTCAATTCTAGGAAGACTATATGAAAGCAACATCTAAACCCATAGCTGTCATTTTGATCCGTTCGGGTTCACGCGGCTTAGTGGATAAAAATATCAAACCGCTTGCAGGCAAACCCTTGGTTTTCTATACCATTGAAGTCGCTCTAGCCTCCAAGTTATTTAGTGACATCTGGGTCTCCTCAGACTCACTCGCCTATCTAGAACTCTGTCGTCAAGCTTATCCAGAGATTTGTTGTGTCCATAGACCGAAAGAATTGGCCCTATCCACAACCTCTAGTTTAGAAACCTTACGAGACTTTTTACAGCCCTTTGAGGAAGAGCAGGTCTTTGTGAATCTACAGGTGACCTCACCCTTGAGAGAGGTGGAGCACCTCGTCGAGTCCTATCAACTCTACTGTCAGTCTGGGGCCGACCATCTGATTTCCTGTGTTAAGGCAGACAAGAGTCGTAGTCTTTACTTGCAGTTAGTGGAGTCGTCATTTATCCGTCCGCCTCAGGTTTCCAAGCACTATGCTCGGCAGAAAGAGCCTGTCTATTACTATCCCAATGGTAGTATCTGGATTTCTCGCAAGGACCTTTACCTACGAGATGAGACCTTTTACACAGATAAGACAGTAGCCTATGAAATGCCCAAACTCTATTCTTATGATATCGACGATGCCTTGGACTTTGAAGTCGTTGAGACCTTGCTGCACCATCACCACCTAGGAGAATCAAAGAGATGAAACACCTCATCATTGCCACAACGCCCTTGCAGGCCAAGATTGCCCAGCATATCAAGGGGCTCTATCCTAATCAGGACTTTGTCAGCCTTTATGTCAGTCCTGTCAAAAATGCCCGTCAGGAGCATTATGCAAAGGATTTTGACCATGTTCATTATCCTCAGACGACAGAGGACTTGGCTCAGATTTGTCAGGAGCTTGCCGGAGACTATGACACCATCTTTTATGCTAGCTTTGACAATAGCTTGATTCTGGACTTGGTTGCTAGTTCAAATTACCAGCACCTCATGAGTTTCGATGATGGCTATGCAGATATTTACCCTTTGGGAATGTATGCCCTCCCTCTTCAACCCAGTCAAGTGGGCTCTTTGGGTTTGACCAGAGATGACTTGATTGAGCGGACGGAAAAGCACTATACCCTCTATCGCAGTGACTACCATGTCGTAGCTAGAGAAAAGCTTGTTTATCTGGAGCATTTTTTTGACCTGCCACAAGCACCCGTCTCAAATGGTAAGACGGTCAAGGTCCTGTTGGGGCAAAAGTTCTCTGAAGAGGACGATCAGATCTCCATCCGTTTTATCAGTACCTATGCCAAGGCTTTGGCAATTGATCTCTATCTGCCTCATCCAAAGGAAACCTTCACTATTCCAAACGTGACTTACTTGGAGACGGAGCTGATCTTTGAAGATGTCCTAGCCCAACTCTTTCAAGAATACGAGTTCGTTCAGGTCTATCACTTCACCTCGTCTGTCAGCCTCCATTTGAAAGACCTGCCCCATGTGACCATCACAGGCATTTCCCTCCCCTACTATGAGGATCGTCAAAAAGAATTGCGACGCTTAGGTTGTCAGTTTGAAACGATTTCCCTTGGCTGGTAGCTTAAAGTAAATAACTTTTACCCGTTATTCTAATATTTTTCCATTTTAATAGTAGTCGATAAGTTCCCTTTAGTCTCTTGTTTTCTCCCGTTTTAAAGTGACTCAGGGGGCTTTTTTTGATATAATAAAAAGGACTGTTATCAGTTAGAAAGAGGTTGGTATGAAAGAATTACAAACTGTACTAAAGAATCATTTTGCAATCGAATTTGCAGACAAAAACTTATTGGAAACTGCCTTTACTCATACAAGTTATGCCAATGAGCACCGCCTCTTAAAAATTTCACACAATGAACGCTTGGAATTTTTAGGAGACGCTGTTCTACAGTTATTGATTTCAGAATATCTGTATAAAAAATATCCTAAAAAGCCTGAGGGTGACTTGTCTAAACTCCGTGCCATGATTGTCCGAGAGGAGAGTTTGGCTGGTTTTGCGCGTGATTGCCAGTTTGACCAATTTATAAAACTTGGTAAAGGAGAAGAAAAATCTGGTGGTCGCAATCGTGACACCATTCTTGGTGATGCCTTCGAAGCCTTTCTTGGTGCTCTCCTTTTGGACAAGGATGTGGCCAAGGTCAAGGAATTTATCTATCAAGTCATGATTCCTAAGGTTGAAGCAGGTGAGTTTGAGATGATTACAGACTACAAAACTCATCTTCAAGAGTTACTTCAGGTCAATGGCGATGTGGCTATCCGTTATCAGGTTATTTCTGAAACGGGTCCTGCCCATGATAAGGTCTTTGATGTGGAAGTTCTTGTCGAAGGCAAGAGCATTGGTCAAGGTCAAGGTCGTTCTAAGAAATTAGCAGAGCAGGAAGCTGCCAAAAATGCCGTTGAGAAAGGGCTGGATTCATGTATTTAAAGGAAATCGAAATTCAGGGATTCAAGTCTTTTGCTGACAAGACTAAGGTCGTCTTTGACCAAGGTGTGACGGCAGTTGTTGGACCCAATGGATCTGGAAAGTCGAATATTACAGAAAGTCTGCGTTGGGCCTTGGGGGAGTCCAGTGTCAAGAGTCTCCGTGGGGGCAAGATGCCGGATGTCATCTTTGCTGGAACAGAAAGTCGCAAACCGCTCAATTATGCTTCTGTAGTTGTGACTCTGGATAATCATGACGGATTTATCAAGGATGCTGGTCAAGAAATCAGGGTCGAACGTCATATCTATCGTAGCGGAGATAGCGAATACAAGATTGACGGTAAGAAAGTCCGTCTGCGTGATATTCATGACCTTTTCTTGGATACAGGTTTGGGACGAGATTCCTTCTCCATTATTTCCCAAGGGAAGGTTGAGGAGATTTTCAACTCCAAGCCTGAGGAACGCAGAGCTATTTTTGAAGAGGCTGCTGGAGTTTTGAAATACAAGACTCGCAGAAAAGAAACAGAAAGCAAACTGCAGCAAACTCAGGACAATCTAGATCGTTTAGAGGACATTATCTACGAGTTGGATAATCAAATAAAGCCTCTTGAGAAGCAAGCTGAGAATGCCCGAAAGTTTTTAGATTTGGAAGGTCAACGCAAGGCTATTTATTTAGACGTGCTGGTTGCTCAAATCAAGGATAATAAGGCTGAACTAGAGTCGACAGAAGAAGAGTTGGCTCAGGTTCAGGAACTCTTGACGAGCTACTACCAAAAGCGTGAAAAATTAGAAGAAGAAAATCAAACTCTTAAAAAGCAACGCCAAGATTTACAGGCTGAAATGGCCAAAGATCAGGGCAGTTTGATGGATTTGACCAGTCTGATTAGTGATTTAGAGAGAAAATTAGCCCTATCGAAATTAGAATCTGAGCAAGTAGCCATCAATCAACAGGAAGCACAAGCCCGTTTGGCTGCTTTAGAGGATAAGAGAAATTCTCTAAGTAAGGAAAAAGCTGAAAAAGAAGCGAATTTGGCACAGTTAGATGAAAATCTAGTCCAAAATAATCAAAAACTCAATCGATTAGAGGCTGAATTACTGGCTTTTTCAGATGATCCAGATCAGATGATTGAGCTCTTACGTGAACGCTTTGTATCTCTTTTACAAGAAGAAGCGGATGTCTCAAACCATCTGACCCGTATTGAGAATGAATTGGAAAATAGTCGTCAGCTTTCTCAAAAACAAGCAGATCAATTAGAAAAGCTGAAAGAACAGTTAGCTACAGCTAAAGAGAAGGCTAGTCATCAAAAAGAAGAGCTTGAAACTGCCAAGGAGCAGGTTCAGAAATTACTGACCGACTATCAAATCTGTGCCAAGGAGCAAGAGGAGCAGAAAACTTTCTATCAAGCTCAACAAAGTCAACTCTTTGACCGTCTGGATAGTCTCAAAAACAAGCAGGCTAGAGCCCAAAGTTTGGAAAATATCCTGAGAAATCATAGTAACTTTTATGCAGGTGTTAAGAGTGTTCTCCAAGAAAAAGACCGCCTTGGTGGGATTATTGGGGCAGTCAGTGAGCACCTGATCTTTGATGTCCATTATCAAACTGCCTTGGAGATTGCGCTTGGAGCTAGCAGTCAGCATATCATCGTAGAAGATGAAAATGCGGCAACCAAAGCGATTGATTTCCTCAAACGAAACAGAGCTGGTCGTGCAACCTTCCTTCCTTTGACTACGATCAAGGCGCGTACGATTTCTAGTCAGAACCAAGATGCTATTGCTGCAAGCCCAGGTTTCCTTGGGATGGCAGATGAGCTGGTTACTTTTGATACTAGACTGGAAGCTATTTTCAAGAACTTGCTAGCAACAACAGCTATTTTTGATACTGTAGAACATGCGCGTGCAGCAGCTCGCCAGGTTCGTTATCAGGTTCGTATGGTGACTTTGGACGGCACAGAGTTGCGCACAGGTGGTTCCTATGCAGGTGGAGCCAATCGCCAGAATAACAGTATTTTTATCAAGCCAGAGCTGGAGCAATTACAAAAAGAAATTGCTGAAGAAGAAGCAAGCTTGCGTTCAGAAGAGGCGGCTTTGAAGACCTTGCAAGACCAGATGGCTAGATTGACAGAAAGTTTAGAAGCCATCAAATCTCAAGGAGAGCAGGCTCGTATTCAGGAGCAAGGCTTGTCCCTCGCTTATCAGCAGACCAGTCAGCAAGTTGAAGAGCTAGAAACTCTTTGGAAACTCCAAGAAGAGGAATTAAATCGTCTTACTGAGGGAGATTGGCAAGCAGATAAGGAAAAATGCCAAGAGCGCCTTGCTACAATTGCCAGTGATAAGCAAAATCTGGAAGCTGAGATTGAAGAGATTAAGTCTAACAAAAACGCCATCCAAGAACGCTATCAAAACTTACAGGAAGAGCTAGCGCAAGCTCGCCTGCTTAAGACAGAACTGCAAGGACAAAAACGTTATGAAGTTGCGGATATTGAACGTTTAGGCAAGGAATTGGATAATCTGAATATCGAACAAGAGGAAATCCAGCGCCTTCTTCAAGAAAAGGTTGACAATCTTGAGAAAGTTGATACGGATTTGCTCAGTCAACAGGCCGAAGAAGCCAAAACTCAGAAAACAAACCTCCAACAAGGTTTAATTCGTAAGCAGTTTGAGTTGGATGATATTGAAGGTCAACTGGATGATATTGCTAGTCATTTGGACCAGGCTCGCCAGCAGAATGAGGAGTGGATTCGCAAGCAAACACGTGCTGAAGCCAAGAAAGAAAAGGTTAGCGAGCGATTACGCCATTTACAAAGCCAATTAACAGACCAGTACCAGATTAGCTATACTGAAGCACTAGAAAAGGCACATGAATTGGAAAATCTCAATCTGGCAGAGCAAGAAGTTAAGGATTTAGAGAAGGCTATACGCTCACTGGGTCCTGTCAATTTGGAAGCTATTGACCAGTACGAAGAAGTCCACAACCGTTTGGATTTCCTCAATAGCCAGCGAGATGACATTTTGTCAGCGAAAAACCTGCTCCTTGAGACTATTACAGAGATGAATGATGAGGTCAAGGAACGCTTTAAATCAACCTTTGAAGCTATTCGTGAGTCCTTTAAAGTGACCTTCAAACAGATGTTTGGTGGGGGGCAGGCAGACTTAATCTTGACTGAGGGGGACTTGTTGACAGCTGGGGTTGAGATTTCTGTCCAACCTCCAGGTAAGAAAATCCAGTCTCTTAACCTCATGAGTGGTGGTGAAAAAGCCTTATCAGCTCTTGCTTTGCTTTTCTCCATTATTCGTGTCAAGACCATTCCTTTTGTCATCTTGGATGAGGTAGAAGCTGCGCTGGACGAAGCTAATGTTAAGCGTTTTGGGGATTACCTCAACCGCTTTGACAAGGACAGCCAGTTCATCGTCGTAACCCACCGTAAGGGAACCATGGCAGCGGCTGATTCTATCTATGGAGTGACCATGCAAGAGTCAGGTGTCTCAAAAATTGTTTCGGTTAAGTTAAAAGATTTAGAAAGTATTGAAGGATGACAATTAAACTAGTAGCAACGGATATGGACGGAACCTTCCTAGATGGGAATGGACGCTTTGATATGGACCGCCTCAAGTCACTCTTGGTTTCCTATAAGGAAAAAGGGATTTACTTTGCGGTGGCTTCAGGTCGGGGATTTCTATCTCTAGAAAAATTATTTGCTGATGTACGTGATGATATTATTTTCATCGCGGAAAATGGCAGTTTGGTCGAATATCAAGGTCAGGACTTGTATGAAGCGACCATGTCTCGTGAGTTTTATTTGACGACTTTTGAAAAGCTGAAAACGTCACCTTATGTAGACATCAATAAATTGCTCTTGACTGGTAAGAAGGGCTCTTATGTGCTAGATACGGTTGATGAGACCTATTTGAAAGAGAGCCAACACTATAATGAAAATATCCAAAAAGTAGCGAGTTTAGAAGATATCACAGATGACATTTTCAAATTTACAACCAACTTCACAGAAGAAACGCTAGAAGCTGGTGAGGCTTGGGTAAACGAAAACGTGGCTGGTGTTAAGGCTATGACAACTGGCTTTGAATCCATTGATATTGTTCTGGACTATGTCGATAAGGGAGTGGCCATTGTTGAATTAGCTAAAAAACTTGGTATCACAATGGATCAGGTTATGGCTTTTGGAGACAATCTAAATGACTTGCATATGATGCAGGTTGTGGGACATCCTGTGGCTCCTGAAAATGCACGACCAGAGATTTTAGAATTAGCAGAGACTGTGATTGGTCACCATAAGGACCAGTCGGTTATAGCTTATATGGAGGGATTATAATGGCAGATATAAAATTGATTGCATTGGACTTAGACGGGACCTTGCTGACTACTGATAAAAGGCTGACGGATCGTACCAAGGCAACTTTGAAAGCTGCGCGTGATCGTGGTATTAAGGTAGTATTGACAACAGGTCGCCCTTTAAAAGCTATGGATTTCTTTCTCCATGAGCTAGGGACTGACGGCCAAGAAGATGAGTATACCATTACTTTTAATGGTGGATTAGTTCAGAAAAATACAGGTGAGATCCTTGATAAGACAGTCTTTTCATATGATGATGTGGCACGCTTGTATGAGGAAACAGAGAAATTATCACTGCCTCTTGATGCCATCTCAGAAGGAACAGTTTATCAAATCCAATCGGACCAAGAAAGTCTTTATGCCAAATTCAATCCAGCTTTGACCTTTGTTCTAGTGGACTTTGAAGATTTGTCTAGTCAAATGACCTACAATAAATGCGTGACTGCCTTTGCTCATGAACCCTTAGATGCAGCTATTCAGAAGATTTCTCCAGAATTGTTTGACCAATATGAAATCTTCAAATCACGTGAGATGTTATTAGAGTGGTCTCCTAAAAATGTTCATAAAGCAACAGGTTTGGCAAAACTAATCAGCCATCTTGGAATCGACCAAAGCCAAGTCATGGCCTGTGGTGATGAGGCTAATGACCTTTCTATGATTGAATGGGCAGGGCTTGGTGTTGCCATGCAAAATGCTGTTCCTGAAGTCAAGGCAGTCGCAAATGTGGTAACTCCAATGACCAATGATGAAGAGGCTGTCGCCTGGGCTATCGAAGAATATGTGCTAAAGGAGAACTAAGATATGGGATTATTTGACCGCCTATTCGGAAAAAAAGAAGAACCTAAAATCGAAGAAGTTGTAAAAGAAGCTCTGGAAAATCTTGATTTGTCTGAAGATACTGAACCTGCCCTTACAGAAGCTGAGGAACTTCCTCATGAAGAAGCAGAGGTTGAAAGTTCTGAAGAAGCTGTGTTTGAAGAAGAGGAAATCCAAGACACGGTTGAAGAAAGTCAGGACTCAGAGCCAGTTGTAGAAGTTCAACAAGAAGAAGTCGCAAAGGAAGAGAATCCTGAGCTTGAAGAATCTGTAGAAGAAAATAGTTCCGAAGTGCTTGAACCAGAAACCATTCAAGTAGAAGAAACTGTTCAGGAAAAATATGACCGCAGTCTTAAGAAAACTCGTACAGGATTCGGTGCTCGCTTGAACGCCTTCTTTGCCAACTTCCGTTCTGTTGATGAAGAATTCTTCGAGGAATTGGAAGAACTGCTGATCATGAGTGACGTTGGTGTCCAAGTCGCTTCTAACTTAACTGAGGAGCTACGCTACGAAGCCAAGCTTGAAAACGCCAAGAAACCTGACGTACTTCGTCGCGTCATCATTGAGAAATTGGTTGAGCTGTATGAAAAGGATGGAAACTACGATGAAAGTATCCATTTCCAAGAGGGCTTGACAGTCATGCTCTTTGTCGGGGTCAATGGTGTCGGGAAAACAACTTCTATCGGAAAACTCGCCCACCGCTATAAACAAGCTGGTAAGAAGGTCATGCTGGTTGCAGCAGATACCTTCCGTGCAGGGGCAGTAGCCCAGCTTGCTGAATGGGGTCGACGTGTAGATGCTCCAGTAGTGACTGGACCTGAAAAAGCTGACCCAGCTAGTGTAGTCTTTGATGGAATGGAACGTGCCGTGGCTGAAGGTATCGATATTCTCATGATTGACACCGCAGGTCGTCTGCAAAACAAGGACAACCTCATGGCTGAGTTGGAAAAAATTGGTCGTATCATCAAACGTGTTGTGCCAGAAGCTCCGCATGAAACCTTCTTGGCACTTGATGCATCAACTGGTCAAAATGCCCTGGTGCAGGCTAAAGAATTTTCGAAAATCACACCTTTAACGGGAATTGTTTTGACTAAGATTGATGGAACTGCTCGAGGTGGTGTTGTTCTAGCCATCCGTGAAGAACTCAATATTCCTGTAAAATTGATTGGTTTTGGTGAAAAAATCGATGATATTGGAGAATTTAACTCAGAAAACTTTATGAAAGGTCTCTTGGAAGGCTTAATCTAATCAGAAGCAAAAATCCTGCAAGGCATAAACTTGCAGGAAATTTTTTTATTCTAAACGACCATCTTGACGATAGGCGATATCTGGTTGCCAAGTCCATTTGGCACCGAATTTTTCAAGTAAGTCAAAGCTTGCTTGAGGTCCCATGCTTCCAGCTTTATAGTCATGAAGTGGGGCACCATTTTCAGCCCAGAGCTCTTCGATACGGTCAATCAATTTCCATGACGCACCAACCTCATCCCAGTGGCTAAAGTTAGTTGAGTTGTTATTTAGGACATCATAAATCAATTTCTCGTATGGTTCTGGAGAAGCACCAGTTGCGGTCGCATCTGTACGGTAATCAAGTGAGTTAGGAGCCAAGTTGAATTCTTCTCCTACTTGTTTCCCATTTAGGCTGAGAGAGAAGCCTTCTGTTGGTTGGATATAGATGGTCAAAATGTTTGGAGCAAGTGGTTCTCCAAAGATAGAGTCCATTTGTTTAAAGACAATGTTGACATGAGTTCCTTTTTCAGTCAGACGTTTACCAGTACGGAAGAAGAAAGGAACACCACGGAAGCGATCGCTGTCTACAAAGAAGGCACCAGATGCAAAGGTTTCAGTTGTTGATTCTGGATTTACATTTGGCTCGCTACGATAAGAGATGTATTTCATGCCATCAATCTTACCTGAACGGTATTGACCACGGATAAAGTGTTCTTTAAGTTCTTCATCAGTTGGATGATAGAGGTTTTTAAAGACCTTAATCTTTTCAGCACGAATCTCGTCCTTTGTGAAGCTGGCTGGCTTATCCATAGCAAGGAGGGAAAGAAGTTGCAAAGTATGGTTTTGTACCATGTCGCGGAGGGCACCAGATTGGTCATAGTAGCCACCACGTTCTTCTACACCCAAGCGCTCCGCAAAGGTAATTTGAACATTGTCGATAAAGTCCTTGTTCCAAACGTTTTCAAAAATCAAGTTTGCAAAGCGAACTGCAAAGATGCTTTGAATCATTTCCTTACCAAGATAATGGTCAATACGGAAAATTTGTTCTTCGTTAAATGTCGCTAGGAGTTCGTCATTCAACTTGCTTGCAGTTGCGTAATCTGTACCAAATGGCTTCTCAACGATTAAACGCTCAAAACCTTTACCATCTACAATGTTTTCCGATTTGAGGTGTTTGGCAATGGTTCCAAAGAACTGAGGTGCCATAGATAAGAAGAAAAGCTTGTTGTGTTCAGCTTGGTACTTGTCATTTAGTTCAGCCTGCAATTGACGCAAAGCAATGTAGTGTTCTGTATCATTGACATCATGGCTTTGATAGTAGAAGTGGCTAGCGAACTCCTGAGCCTGTTCGGTACTATCTGCCAAATCAAGGATAGATTCGACTACAACAGATTCAAAATATTCCTTGCTCCAAGGACGACGGGCAGTTCCAATAACGGCAAAGTGCTCGGAAAGATTGCCGGATTTATATAGTCTAAATAGGGAAGGGTAGAGCTTGCGTTTAGCCAGGTCTCCACTCGCACCAAAAATTGTAACAATAACCTTAGATGACATCTAGCTACCTAATTTCTATTTTTATTCCTAGTCTTGCTAGGTATGAGGAAATCTCATTTCATAAACTTAATTCTAACATAATTTTCCGAAAAATCAAAAAATCCAATACGAGATAGAAAAAAACTGCAAGGAAATCCTTACAGTTTGAGCTTAGACGTTTAAGACCTTGTCCAAGAACTCTTTCAGACGAGGGTGCTGTGGGTTATCAAAGATTTGGTCAGGTGTTCCGTCTTCTAGGAACTCGCCATCTGCAGTAAAGATAACGCGGTTGGCAACCTGACGAGCAAATCCCATCTCATGGGTTACGATAATCATGGTCATACCTTGCTCAGCCAATTCCTTCATAACGTTTAGTACGTCTCCAACCATCTCAGGGTCAAGGGCAGAAGTTGGTTCATCAAAGAGCATGATGTCTGGGTTCATTGCTAGTCCACGAGCGATGGCAACACGTTGTTTTTGACCACCTGATAGGCTATCTGGGTTGGCATTAGCTTTATCTGCTAGTCCAACCTTTTCAAGCAACTCCATTCCCAATTTCTCAGCTTCTTCCTTAGTCATCAACTTATGCTCAATAGGAGCAAAGGTGATGTTGTCCAAAACAGACATATGTGGGAAGAGGTTGAAGTGTTGGAACACCATTCCGATATTTTCACGGACATGGTCAACGTTGGTTGTTTTTTCAGTTAAGTCATAGCCGTTCACAGTGATGTGACCACTCGTAACTTCTTCAAGCAGATTAAGGCTACGAAGGAAGGTTGATTTACCAGAACCTGAAGGGCCGATGATACAAACAACGTCTCCTTCATAGAACTTAGTTGTAATTCCTTTTAAAACTTCATTTTTTCCGTAGCTCTTGTGTAAATCATTTACATCAATTTTTAATTTTGCCATTAACGAATCCTCTTTTCTAAGCGTTTCGCTAGTTTAGTCAAAAGTGTGATAATTACAAGATAGAAGATAGCAAGGATTGCATACATCTTGAAACTTTGGTAGTTACGGGCAATGATAATCTTACCAGTTTGGAAGAGTTCAACCAAACCGATAGCAGATACGATAGTTGTATCTTTAAGAGCGATAACGAATTGGTTAACAAAGTTTGGCAACATCAATTTAGTTGCTTGTGGCAAGATAATCTTACGCATGGTTTTTCGATAAGAGATACCCAAGCTTCGGCTAGCTTCCATTTGTCCAACTGGAACGGCCTGAATACCACCACGAACGATTTCAGCGATATAAGCAGCTGCATTGAGCGATAGGGCAATGGTACCAGCTACAAAGTCGTTAATTGGACTTTGTTGTCCTGTAATAGACTCAATGAAGTTTGGAATTCCCCAGAAGATGAAGGCTGCAAGAATCATCAATGGAATACCACGGATAACGTCAACGAAAATCTCAGAGATCACACGAAGAGATTTGTATGGGCTAACGCTAAACATACCGAAGATAATCCCGATGACAATGGCAATAGCAAACGAGATAAGAGCTAGAGCAAGAGTGATGCCAAGACCGCTAAGGAGTTGTTTGTAGTTGTTTTGGAGCAAGCCCCAGATTGTAGTTTCGTCAACAGTGCTTGTTGAAGCAGTTGAAGATTCGCTAGCTAGGTATTTGTCAAGAATCTTTTGGAATTCACCGTTTGCTTTAAGGTTTGCAAGTCCGTTGTTGAACATTTCAATCAATTCAGGATTTGTGCCTTTTTTAACGGCAAAGGCTGTTTCACCGATTGGAGTTCCAGCGATTGGTGTTTTCAATTTTTGTCCTTGGCTGATAGAATATTTGAGGACAGGCTCATCATCCATAACGGCATCAATGGCACCAGTGTTTAAACTGTCATACATTGATGAACCATCAGCGAAGGTTTTGATTTTGTAGCCGTATTTGCTTTGATTTTCTGTTAGGAAGGTTTGAGAAGCAGTTCCGTTTTTAACACCAACTGTCTTCCCTTTCAAATCTTCATAAGAAGCAATGGTACTTGATTCTTTGACACCAAGGATTGTATTAGCAGTGTAGTATGATTCTGAGAAGTCAAAAGTTGCCTTACGAGCATCTGTGACAGACATACCAGCAATGATACCGTCAGCTTGTCCAGCTTGAACAGCACTGATAGCAGCATCGAAACCAGGGTTGGTGATTTCAATTTCAAAACCTTGGTCTTTAGCGATTGCCTTAATCAATTCCATATCAATACCAGTGTATTGGTTGCTTGAATTTTGGAAAACAAAAGGTGCAAAAGAAGAATCGCTGGCAATGATATATTTAGCCTTAACGGGAATAGCTTTTAAGCCTGCAAGAGTAGTTGTAGTTGGCACTGCTGAAGACGATGAAGCAGTCCATTTTTTGATGATTTTATCAAGGCTACCATCTTTTTTCATTTCAGCCAAGGCTTGGTTAAATTCAGTGACTAGGTGCTCGTATTTGCTTCCTTTTTTTACACCGAAAGCAAAGCTACCTACAGCTTCACCATCCATTTCAATATGAAGGTCTTGACCTTGGTTAATGGCATACTCGATAACAGGTTTGTCATCCATCATAGCATCAATGGCACCAGCACTTAAGCTGTTGTTCATCAAATCACTAGTGTCAAATGTTTTAATAGTAAAGCCGTATTTATCTTTAATCGTTTCTAGGAAACGTTGAGCGGCTGTTCCGTTTTTAACACCAACAGTTTTACCAGACAATTGGTCGTACTTGCTAATCTTGTGTGCCTTTGTAGTTGCAATGACAACTTTTGTGTCATAGTAAGTATCAGACATGGTGAAAACTTTTTCACGTTCTTTCGTCTTTGTCATCCCTGCCATGATAGCGTCAGCTTGACCAGCTTGAACCGCATTGACCGCTGCATCAAATCCAGGATAAGACATCTGAATGTTCCATCCTTTAATCTCAGCGACTTTATTAATAATGTCAACATCAATTCCTTTATAAGTTTGATCTGAATCTTTAAACTCAAAAGGTGCATAGGCGGTATCAGACACAATCTTAATCGTTTCAGCTTTGACAATACCTAATGAGAAAATTGGGAATAAAATTAGCAAAAATGCTAGAAATTTTTTCTTCATTTTTAGTCTCCTTTTCCGAATATTTTCCCATTATATCAGAAAAAGTAAAAAAAGGCAAATTTTTATAGTTCTGTGTTAGAAAATATAACATCCATAATTCTTGTTTTGTCTTGAATCACACAACAGAAGTGCTATAATAAAGGTATATCATATAGTAAAAGAGGATAAAGTTATGAAAGACAAAAGAATCTTAAAAGACTTTGAAACTTCTAAAATGAGTTTAAACATTTACACAAGCCCCTTGTTAGCTCTATTTTTCGTCTATATATCTGAGTTCATATCTTCTCTATTTTTTGGCCTTAGTTTTTTAGCATTGATCGGGCTATTTAGCAATCTTGGTATGGGTGGTCAAAGAATTGCAGATTTCCTTCAAATGTTATTTCAGAATTTATCTGATAAAACAAGTGACATCCATTTAATATTTGAATTATTGTCCTTTGGTTTTATCATCTTAACTGTGTTTAGATGGACTAGAAAAGTAGAGAAAAGACCGATTCGAACCTTGGGATTCTATAAAGAAAATTTTTTAAGTTCCTTATTTAAAGGATACGGTCTTGGTCTATCCCTCTTTATACTTGCTTTGGCTGGACTAGTAGTGTTGGGGCAGTATCAATTTGACTCCATTCACTTGGATACTTATTCGCTAGCTTTTACTTTATTTACAATCCCTTTTTGGATTTTACAAGGAACGGCAGAAGAATTGGTTACTCGTGCTTGGCTGATTCCACAATTGTCTAAGAGAACCAATCTTAAAGTCGCTATTATCATATCTAGTAGTCTCTTTACCTTACTTCATTTAGGAAATCCAGGCATAACTTTCTTATCTGCAATTGATCTCTTTTTATTCGGAGTTGCCATGTCCCTATATCTTCTTAAAACAGATACTATATGGGGTATAGGTGGTATTCATGGAGCTTGGAATTTCGCACAGGGAAACCTCTTTGGAGTATTAGTTAGTGGTCAGTCTTCAGGAACATCAATCATGAAATTTACTCCACAAGGCAATCAAGACTGGCTATCTGGTGGGTCTTTTGGTATTGAGGGTTCCATCGTGTCCAGTATTATTTTGTTTCTGCTGATTCTTTATCTCGCTTATCAATTAAAGAAAGAAAATGAAAGGATGTGACTTGGGTCCGTCCTTTTCTTCGTGAAAATGCTATAAGTATGCTAAAATAGGAATAGCACATGGAGAGAGGATTCTTATGATTAACCGCATTACAGATAATCAATTTAAACTAGTATCAAAATATCAACCATCAGGAGATCAACCCCAAGCTATCGAGCAGTTGGTTGATAATATCGAGGGGGGAGAAAAAGCTCAGATTCTGATGGGGGCGACTGGTACAGGGAAGACCTATACCATGAGTCAGGTCATTTCCAAAGTCAATAAACCCACTCTGGTCATTGCCCACAATAAAACTCTAGCAGGCCAGCTCTATGGAGAGTTCAAGGAATTTTTCCCTGAAAATGCAGTTGAGTACTTCGTATCTTACTATGATTATTACCAACCTGAGGCCTATGTCCCTTCCAGTGATACCTATATTGAGAAGGATATCTCTGTCAATGACGAGATTGACAAACTCCGCCACTCAGCGACTTCAGCCCTATTGGAGCGAAATGATGTTATTGTAGTGGCCTCGGTCTCTTGTATCTATGGTCTGGGTTCGCCCAAGGAATACGCTGATAGTGTCGTTAGTCTCCGTCCAGGTCTTGAAATTTCCCGTGATAAACTCTTGAATGACTTGGTGGATATCCAATTTGAGCGAAATGATATTGATTTCCAACGGGGAAGATTTCGCGTTCGTGGGGATGTGGTGGAGATTTTCCCTGCTTCCCGTGATGAACACGCTTTTCGAGTGGAGTTCTTTGGTGATGAGATTGAACGTATTCGTGAAGTTGAGGCTCTGACAGGTCAGGTGTTGGGAGAAGTGGATCATCTGGCGATTTTCCCAGCCACTCACTTTGTGACCAATGACGACCACATGGAAGTTGCCATTGCAAAGATTCAAGCAGAATTAGAAGAGCAACTAGCTGTCTTTGAGAAGGAAGGCAAATTGCTAGAAGCTCAACGTTTGAAACAGCGGACAGAGTATGATATCGAAATGTTGCGTGAGATGGGCTATACCAACGGGGTTGAGAACTATTCACGTCACATGGATGGACGGAGTGAGGGTGAGCCTCCTTATACGCTTCTCGACTTCTTCCCAGATGATTTCTTGATTATGATTGACGAGAGTCACATGACCATGGGGCAGATCAAGGGCATGTACAATGGAGACCGTTCGCGTAAAGAAATGCTGGTTAATTATGGTTTCCGTTTGCCGTCAGCCTTGGACAATCGTCCTCTCCGTCGTGAGGAGTTTGAAAGCCATGTGCATCAGATTGTCTACGTTTCAGCGACACCTGGTGACTATGAAAATGAACAGACCGAGACAGTGATTGAGCAAATCATTCGTCCAACAGGACTCTTGGATCCTGAGGTGGAAGTCCGTCCGACTATGGGACAGATTGATGACCTTTTGGGTGAAATCAATGCTCGTGTTGAAAAGAATGAACGAACTTTTATCACAACCTTGACTAAGAAAATGGCAGAGGACTTGACCGACTACTTTAAGGAAATGGGCATCAAGGTCAAGTACATGCACTCGGATATTAAGACCTTGGAACGGACGGAGATTATCCGTGACCTGCGATTGGGTGTCTTTGACGTCTTGGTTGGAATCAACCTGCTCCGTGAAGGGATTGACGTTCCTGAGGTTAGCTTGGTTGCCATTCTCGATGCTGACAAGGAAGGCTTCCTACGAAATGAGCGTGGCCTCATCCAGACCATTGGACGTGCTGCCCGTAACAGCGAAGGCCATGTGATTATGTATGCGGACACCGTTACTCAGTCTATGCAACGTGCTATTGATGAAACTGCCCGCCGTCGGAAAATCCAGATGGCCTATAATGAAGAACACGGTATCGTTCCACAAACCATCAAGAAAGAAATTCGAGACCTGATTGCCGTGACCAAGGCAGTTGCTAAGGAAGAAGACAAGGAAGTTGACATCAACAGCCTCAACAAACAAGAGCGCAAAGAGCTTGTCAAGAAACTTGAAAAACAAATGCAAGAAGCCGTTGAAGTGCTTGACTTTGAACTAGCAGCTCAGATTCGAGATATGATGCTGGAAGTTAGGGCGTTGGATTAGAATAGTACCTAAAGGAGAAAATATGGCTCGTTCCCAATTAACGATTTTAACAAATATTTGTCTGATTGAAGACCTCGAAACACAGCGCGTGGTTATGCAGTATCGCGCCCCTGAAACCAATCGCTGGTCTGGTTATGCCTTTCCGGGTGGTCATGTAGAAAATGGTGAGGCTTTCGCAGAGTCTGTCATCCGTGAAATCTATGAAGAAACAGGATTGACTATCCAAAGTCCTCAACTTGTCGGTATTAAAAATTGGCCACTAGATACAGGTGGGCGCTATATCGTCTTTTGTTATAAGGCGACTGAGTTTACTGGAACTCTTCAATCTTCAGAAGAGGGAGAAGTTTCTTGGGTACAAAAAGACCAGATTCCAAACTTGGATCTGGCCTATGATATGTTGCCTTTGATAGAAATGATGGAAGCTCCGAACAAGTCAGAGTTTTTCTACCGTCATCGTACAGAAGATGGCTGGGAGAAAGAAACTTTTTAGTTCTATGATTAGTCTATAGGTGTTATCTTTTAAAGTAAGGTACTGAAATATAGGCTAAGTATGGTGGTGTAAGTCAACTGAATATCTCTAAATTTCTTATTATTCTTTTCGATCTATATTTTGAACAATCTCCACCTTCAATTTTGAAATCGGAGATTGTTTTATTTTATGGTATAATCTTAAAATATGAAAGGAAGGACTAGAAAATGGATGATAAAGTAATTGAACAATATAAAAGTCATGATAATCTTGATATTCGAGTAGAATTGCATAAGAAGTATTCAAAAAATAAATTGGGATTTAATAATTGGATATTTTCTAACTACCAAATCACTGATGAAGTAAAGGTTCTAGAATTAGGATGTGGTACAGGAGAACTGTGGAAAAGCAATAGTGATTCTATAGATAAAATGAAGCAGTTGATTGTTACAGATTTTTCTAAAGATATGGTAAAATCAACGAAGTCAGTGATTGGAAATAGAGACAATGTCAACTATGAGATAATGGATATTCAAAAGATTTCTTTTGAGAATGAAACGTTTGATATTGTTATTGCTAATATGCTTTTACATCATGTGAATGATATTCCTAAAGCTCTCTCTGAGGTGAATAGGGTCTTAAAAACCGGAGGAATTTTTTACTGTGCTACATTTGGTGAAAATGGAGTTGTAAATTATTTGGCAAGTTTATTTAAAGATGAGGTTAATCAAGATTTGGAAAATAAAACTTTTACTTTACAAAATGGTAAAAGGTATCTGAGTAGGTATTTTAACTCTGTCGATACATTACTCTATGATGATGAGTTACAGGTAACTAGTATAGATGACCTGGTTAAATACATCCAATCCTTTAAAGGAATTTCAGAAATAGGTTCACTAGAAGAGGAAATAATACGTAAAAGATTGGAAAGTGAGTTTAATAATGGTATGTTGATCATTCCTAAAGAATATGGTATGTTTATTGCTCGAAAGTAAAATTAAGGGAACGAAATTGTGAAAAATTAAATTAAGGAGAAACTTTTCAATATAAAATCAAGCGGATAGTCTTTAGAACCTGCTATAGCTGATTCTATATAAAAGTCTCAATCTTTTGGATTTGGAGAAGTTTCTTGGGTGCAAAAAGACCAGATTCCAAACTTGGATCTGGCCTATGATATGTTACCCTTGATGGAAATGATGGAAGCTCCTGACAAGTCAGAGTTTTTCTACCCTCGCCGTACAGAAAATGGATGGGAAAAGAAAATTTTCTAGTCTTTTACTAAATAACCAAGCTGATCCAAGGCCTCCTCGATATAGTGGAGGTCTTGTTGTGTTTCTTGTGTAATAGTAATAATATATTTGGAAAAATATATGTACTATGAAATAAATTTAAAATATTTTTAGAAAAGTATTGACAAATCAAAAGAAAACGTTTACTATAGAATAAGGGAACGGTTCCACAACATAAGAAGGAGGAGTGATGACTACAATAAAACAGGTTGCTGAAGAAGCTGGAGTATCAAAATCAACGGTTTCAAGATATATATCAAAAAAAGGTTATGTTGGAGATGATGCGAGAGAGAAAATAAAAAATGCGATTAAAAAATTAAATTACACACCAAATGTATTAGCACAATCTTTGAAAACCAAAAAAAACCAAATGGTGGGACTCTTATTGCCAGATATTTCAAATCCCTTCTTCCCAAGATTGGTTCGAGGAGCTGAATCATATTTGAAAGATAAAGGTTATAGAATTATGGTTGGTACGATTTCAGACCAAGAATCTTTGAGTGAATATGTTAATTTACTGTTGAAAACAAATGCTGCTGGAATTATTACTACACATGACTTCACAAAAGAATATCCAGATTTATCATTACCTGTTGTTGTGGTTGACCGAATTAGTAAAGATACAGGTTACGGTGTTTTTTCTGATAATCAGTCAGGTGGTCGTTTGGCTGCTGAAGCAATCTGTAATGCAGGTGCTAAACAAGTTCTGATTATTAAAGTTTTAGATGATAAAGCCGAGAATATCGCGGAACGCTTTGAAGCAAGTTTAAACTATTTGAGGAATAAATCTTTAGAAATTTGTATTGAAGAAAGTGAAACGTTTGACTTTGAAAAAATTCAAAAAGAAGCTAAAGAGAATCTAAAAAGAAATCCAAATATCGATAGTATTATAGCACCTTCTGATATTCATGCGATAGCTTATATTCATGAAATTTTAGCAATTGGTAAAAAAATTCCAGATGATATTCAAATCATTGGTTATGATGATATTGTACTTAGTCAATTTATTTACCCTTCTTTATCAACTATTCACCAATCATCATATAAAATGGGAGAACAGGCTGCAAAACTAATCTATAATATGGCAAATAAGTTCTCTATAGATGAAGCTAAAATTAAACTACCTGTTAGATACGTAGAAAGAAATACATTAAGGAGAAAGTAATGAGTAAAATTGTTGTTGTTGGAAGTATTTCAATGGACTTAGTTATGAGAACAAAAAGGATTCCAGAAGGAGGTGAAACGATTTTTGGGGATTCATTTAATATAGTTCCGGGTGGAAAAGGTGCAAATCAAGCTGTAGCTATTGGTAGATTATCCAGTGTAGAAGATAATATTTACATATTTGGAAACGTCGGAGAAGATATTTTTTCAGCAGATTTACTAAGTAATCTGCAAAATAATAATATTTCTACAGAACATGTGGGAACGGTACCACAATCTACAGGAGTTGCACAAATTACTTTATATGGAGGTGATAATAGGATTATTTATTATCCCGGAGCGAATAATTTAGTTAAAACAAATGATTGGAAAAATGAGTGGGAATTGATTAGTGATGCAAGTATTGTTGTATTACAGAATGAAATACCACATGAAGCCAACCTATCTATAGCTAAATTTTGTCAAGAAAATCAAGTTAAGGTGCTTTACAATCCTGCACCAGCTAGAGAAACAGACATAGAGATGATTCCTTTTTGTGATTTTATTACTCCTAATGAGCATGAATGTTCAGAGCTTTTTCCAGATAAGAAATTAGAAGAAATTATTAAAATTTATCCTAATAAAATGATTGTGACATTAGGAGTTGAAGGTTCTATTTATTATGATGGGACAGCAGTTCAGAAGATTCCTGCTATAAAAGCAGAAGTAGTTGATACTACAGGAGCAGGAGATACGTTTAATGGTGCTTTTGCTTATGCTATCTCAAAAGGAAAAGAGATGAATGTTGCATTGTCCTTTGCAACGATTGCTTCACATCTTTCTGTTCAAAGATTTGGAGCGCAAGGGGGCATGCCGAGTTTGAAAGAAATAAAGGAGCATTCAGGATATGAAGAAATATGGGATTTTAAATAGTAATATAGCAAAACTAGCTGATGATTTAGGTCATATGGATTTGGTTTGTATCGGAGATTTAGGATTGCCAGTTCCAAAAGGTGTTGATAAAATTGATTTAGCATTAAGAAAAGGTAGTCCAAGTTTTTTAGAAGTTTTAAAAGAATATTCAGACCATGTACTTATTGAAAAAATTTTCTTAGCAGAAGAAATTAAGGAAAAAAACAAAGAACAGTGGCATGCAGTTCTAGATCTTTTAGGATCGAATATAATTATTGAATATATTAGTCATGAAGAATTGAAAGCTATGAATACTAAAGTTAAAGCAGTTATTCGCACTGGGGAAGATACACCATATTCGAATATAATCTTGCAATCAGGAGTTATTATTTAGAAGGGGGTTACCTATGAAAATTGAAATGAAGAACATTTCAAAATCTTTTGGGAATAATCGTGTTTTAGAAAGTATTGATTTGGTTCTTAATTCAGGAGAAGTTCATGCTTTAATGGGAGAGAATGGTGCAGGCAAATCAACCTTAATGAATATTTTAACTGGACTTTTTCCAGCTACTTCAGGAACTATTTTTATTGATGGAAAAGAAAAAACATTTTCTAATCCTCAAGAGGCAGAACGGTTTGGACTGAGTTTTATTCATCAAGAAATGAATACTTGGCCAGATATGACTGTACTTGATAATCTTTTTTTAGGAAGAGAAATTAAAAATTCGATTGGGTTTCTAGATAAAGCTAGTATGGAAAGGAAAGCTAAAGAAGCATTTAAACGTCTTAATATATCTA
The DNA here is from genome assembly GCF_013276625.1 of Streptococcus sp. 9903. Lineage (NCBI taxonomy): Bacteria > Bacillati > Bacillota > Bacilli > Lactobacillales > Streptococcaceae > Streptococcus > Streptococcus sp. 9903. The sequence continues at coordinate 165,883 of NZ_VMLI01000014.1, forward strand.
TTCCTCTCGATGCAATCATTGGTCAATTATCAGTCGGACAACAACAAATGATAGAAATAGCAAAATGTTTATTATCAGAAGTTTCCTTGTTGATTATGGATGAACCCACAGCAGCTTTAACTGATCGTGAAACTGAAACACTTTTTAAAGTGATAGAAGGATTAAAATCTGATGGTGTAGGTATTGTGTATATTTCACATCGGATGGAAGAAATCTTTAAGATTACAGATCTTATAACTGTTATGAGGGATGGGTTTGTAATTGATACCAAGAAAACGAAGTTAACTAATGCGGATGAATTAGTTCAGAAGATGGTAGGCCGTGAATTAGAAGATTATTATCCAGAAAAAAGGCTGAGATTGGGAATATTGTTTTTCAAGCTAAGAATCTTTCTGGTGATGCTTTTACGGATATTTCTTTCTATGTACGTCAAGGGGAAATTCTTGGTTTTTCTGGTTTGATGGGTGCTGGTCGTACTGAAATAATGCGAGCAATTTTTGGAATTGATTCTTTAAAATCTGGTCAAATTATAATAAACGGAGAACAACTGATAATTAAAAATCCTTTTGAAGCAATTAAGCATGGAATTGGTTTCTTAACAGAAGATCGTAAAGATGAGGGATTGATTTTAGATTTTTCTATTAAAGATAATATGACTTTACCTAGTACTCGTGATTTTGTTAAAAATGGTATTTTCGATAATAAAACAAGTGGTATATTTGTACAACGCTTAATTGATAGGTTACAAATTAAATCAGGTTATCCAGATAAGGAAGTTGGGACACTTTCTGGTGGTAATCAACAGAAAGTAGTTTTAGCAAAATGGATAGGTATTGCACCAAAAGTACTGATTTTAGATGAGCCAACTCGTGGGGTAGATGTTGGAGCTAAGCGTGAAATTTACCAATTAATGAATGAATTAGCTGAACGAGGTGTACCGATTATTATGGTCTCTTCAGATTTACCAGAAGTGATTGGAGTCAGTGATCGCATTATGGTCATGCATGAAGGAAGAATTAGTGGAGAATTAACACGTCAAGAAGCTACACAAGAAAAAGTTATGCAACTAGCTACAGGAGGACAATAGTGTGAAAAATACTATGAAGTACATGTCAGAATTGACAACAGTAATAGCATTGATAATTTTAATGGCTGTTATCACTATTATCAATTCAAATTTTTTAACAGCAAATAATCTGTTAAATTTACTATTGCAAGTAACATCAAATGCACTGATCGCTTTTGGAATGACTTTTGTTATTCTAACAGGTGGAATTGATTTATCAGTTGGATCAATTTTAGCCTTGTCCAGTGCGCTAACCGCTGGCCTATTAGGATCTGGAATGCCTGTTACGTTAGCAATTCTCATCTCTTTAATTTTGGGTTGCATTCTGGGGATGATGAATGGGTTATTGATTTCCTACGGGAAATTAGCTCCATTTATCGTCACTTTAGCGACTATGACTATTTTTAGGGGTGCAACACTTGTTTATACAAATGGGAATCCTATTACAAAAGGATTAAGTGATACATTCTTATTTCAATTTTTGGGGCAAGGTTACATAGTCGGAATTCCATTTCCTGTAATTATTATGTTTATTGTATTTATTGTTTTATATGTTTTACTTCATAAAACAGCATTTGGTAAATCTGTGTATGCTATAGGGGGGAATGAAAAAGCAGCATATATATCAGGTGTGAAACTAAATAAAGTGAAAATTATCATTTATTCAATATCAGGTATGATGGCTTCAATTTCTGGATTGATTATAACATCACGCTTAAGTTCTGCTCAACCAACAGCAGGTGCTAGTTATGAAATGGATGCTATTGCAGCTGTTGTTCTTGGGGGAACCTCATTATCAGGAGGTAAAGGTCGTATACTGGGGACCTTAATAGGTGCTTTAATTATTGGGGTTTTGAATAATGGACTTAATATTATCGGTGTGTCAGCATTTTGGCAACAAGTAGTAAAAGGAGTTGTAATCTTAATTGCTGTTCTGATTGATCGTTTTAAAGTTGTAAAACAGTAGAATCATTTTCAATTTTTTTGGAAATAGCAACAATTTATTAGATGACGAACAATAGTCGGGATGGAAACTATCCCTATAGATATATATTACGAGGAGTAATAACATGAAAATTATTAAAAAAATTAGCATTTTTGCTTTGTTTGTAACATTTATTTTTGCTTTAGTAGCTTGTGGAAAAACTGGTTTAGGAAATTCATCAAATGATAATAAATCTACGACTCAAAAGTCGGCCAAAGAATTAAAATTAGGAGTTTCTATTTCGACTACTAACAATCCCTATTTTGTGGCTATGAAAGATGGTCTTGAAAAAGCTGCAGGAGAAAAAGAAGTAACTTTGAAGATAGCAGATGCACAAGATGATGCTGCTAGACAAGCAGATGATATTCAGAATTTTATTAGTCAAAATGTAGATGCTTTACTAATTAATCCAGTTGATTCTGATGCAATTGTTACATCTATTAAAGCTGCTAATAATGCAAATATTCCAGTAATTTTAATTGACCGCGGTAGTAATGGTGGTGAAGTCTTGACAACTGTTGCTTCTGATAACGTAGAAGCAGGTAAAATGGCTGCCGAATTTATTACCAAGCAATTGGGAGAAAAAGCAAAAACTTTTGAATTATCAGGAGTCCCTGGTGCTTCTGCAACAGTAGATAGAGGTAAAGGATTTGAACAAATTTCAAAGACAAATTTAGATGTTCTTTCTAGTCAATCCGCTAATTTTGATCGCGCAAAAGCTTTGAATACAGCGCAAAATATGATTCAAGGAAACAAAGAAGTACAAGCAATCTTTGCACAGAATGATGAGATGGCGTTAGGAGCTGCACAAGCAGTAAAAGCAGCTGGTCTTAGCAATGTATTAATTGTTGGTATTGATGGTCAACCAGATGCACATGATGCTATTGCAAAAGGTGATATTACTGCCACTATTGCTCAGCAACCAGCTAAGATGGGTGAAATTGCTATTCAATCAGCAATCGATCATTATCAAGGGAAAAAACTGGAAAAAGAAACAGTTTCTCCAATTTATCTTGTGACTAAGGATAATGTTGATCAACATAACTGGTGATATATTTTTAGTAAGCAAGTAGTTGTTAATTTTCATTCAATGTAGTTTTTAAATATCATTGTTACTAATTGAGTTATTGGGTGCAAAAAGACCAGCTTCCACACTTGGATCTGGCCTATGATATGTTACCCTTGATGGAGATGATGGAAGCTCCCGACAAGTCAGAGTTTTTCTACCCTCGCCGTACAGAAGACGATTGGGAGAAGAAAATCTTCTAGTCTTTTACTAAATAACCGAGCTGATCCAAGTCCTCCTCGATATAGTGGAGGTCTTGTTGTGTTTCCTGTCTAATAGTAATAAAAGATTAGAAAAAAAGTATATATATTCGCTAATACTCTTCGAAAATCTCTTCAAACTACGTCAGCTTTATCTACAACCTCAAAGCTGTGCTTTGAGTAATCTACAGCTAGCTTCCTAGTTTGCTCTTTGATTTTCATTGAGTATAAAATTAAATGCTAAAGGTAAATTCCCAAACT
>NZ_VMLI01000015.1:0-56062 GCF_013276625.1 Streptococcus sp. 9903
TAGTTTGGGAATTTACCATAACATCCATAAAAACAGGCTTTCTCTAAAAGAAAATGAGCGTAGCAATGACCAATACAAGATCTCGGAAAATATGACCATAAAAGGAAACTTCCTTTTTAACAGAATTTGGGACAAGATAGGCTGCAAAAAACAAACCCAGTCCAATATAAATCAGAAGAGAGACAATGGTCATTGGATTTCTTAAGAAAAGAAGTGTTGCTAAAATAGTCACCAACACTGTCTTTTTTCTATCTAGCATAGCAAGCAAATCGCGCATGTATTTTTTCAAGGGTAAAAAAATCAGCAAATCTAGTCCAAATAGGAAAAAGAAGGATGGCAATAAAAAGTCAACTAATTCTTGCTGCAGCGTATTTTTAATGAACAAGTTATCTGACAAGACAAGAACAGCTCCTAACAAATTAATTAAGAGCAAGATACTGTAAAAAAGCTTCACTGACTGCTTACTGGCTAGGACACTATGGACCTCTTGCTTACGGGTATAAAGATAATTTACTCCAGCACAGATTCCTGAAACAAAGACCATACTTCCGATGAAAAAAGCTGTACTTTGTTTAAAGGACAAGATGCATTCCTTCCATAGGAAACAGCTACTCAAACTGATTTGAATTAAAGCTAACAAAAATAAGATTCTCATTGATTTCATCTTTTCTCTCCCTTCCTACCAATCATTATACTAGGAGAAAAGAGAGAACTGTTTCTAATCTTCTCAAATGTCTTTTTAAGACGCTAAACAAACACCAGAGACTAATACTCAATGAAAATCAAAGAGCAAACTAGGAAGCTAGCCACAGGTTGCTCAAAACACTGTTTTGAGGTTGCAGGTAGAGCTGACGTGGTTTGAAGAGATTTTGGAAGAATATAAACTTGAAATAAGGCTGATAGTATTCATTTCACTATCAGCCTTACAGGTTATTTAACGTTTCAGAAAAACTATAATGTCAAGATTAACTAAACAGTACCTAATTCCTTCAAATAATTTTCTATCTTCATCAACATTAAAGGATTGTTATAAATCTTACATAACTCTCTTGCTTCTATATAATAATTTTTGACTTGTTCTTTGTCTAGAAATTTGGCTCCAGCATTTCCTACAAGAATAAGTAGAGGAGCCAGTTGGTAGCTTGTCTGTCTTTGTTTACAGAGTTCAATCGTCTCAAGAGCTTCTTGGATGGCTTCATTATATTTTTCCTTTGATACTAGGTAGTGAGCGTAGTTGTAACGAACTCTGATGTAGCCAAATAAAAACTCTTGATGCTCAAAATTTTTTGTCTGATATAACTCCATCAAATGAGAGTAGTTTGCCTCATATTCTTGTTCACGACCCACTAAGGAATAGAAATTAGATAGAGTATTCAACGCCTTTAAATAAATCAGAGTATTTGAGGAGACTTTTAATAATATATTTTCCAATGAAGAAATAGCCTCACACTTACTGTCATATTGATAGAAGTCAATAATAGCTTTAATCCATTCAAGGTAAGTTCGGTCTTCTAGTGTTAGAAAAGTACTTCGTTCAATCTCTATTCTGTAAATATATTCCAAATTGTCATAATTTCTGTCATCTAATAGTCGAGCAGATAATTGCTTGAAATTAGAGAGATTAGATTTAATTTCAATTTGTTCATTAAAAAAATAATCTAATGGCACTTCAAGTCGTTGTGAGAGTTTGAACAAAAGGTCTGCGGAGGGAATGAAATGCCCTCTCTCAATTTTACTAATCTGGCTTTGTTCACAAATTCCTTCTGCAAGAGTTTGTTGGGAGAGTCTCAACTCTTTTCTTTTCAATCTGAATTTCTCTGCGAGTGTATTCATTAAAGATAATAAACCTTCCTATTTGCTTAATTTCATTATAAAATTTTTAGTTCAAAATAGCAAGTTAAAGAAATAAATAATTCTCTACGGTAATAATAAGAAAAAAAATTCAAAATGCAATAAAAACACTTGGCTAAATAAAATATATCTGTTAAAATAAGGATAACGAAAAAGAAAAGGGTTTCACGAATGAAAAAATCGTGGAATTCAAAAATTAGCTATATTAGCATTACTAGGTGTTTTTACGTTTAGTAACACAATTCCTTACCAACAGTTATTCAGAAGGATAAACGATTGGAGATTCGAGTCCAATCACAAAAGAAGTCCAATGGTCTTGATGTTGGGAAGACTGATTGATTTCGTATTACTTTAAAATTCAACTATTTAGAGAAAGGTATTCTGATGAGAGCTTGTAACAATACCAGATAGATATAAGAATGGAGATGTTTGATAAAATGCTTTCATAGCTAACCAACTGTTGAAAATTATGAGTTACAAAATCTAAAGTATTTAAGATTGGTTTATAAAATTAGGTCTCTGTCTGTAGAAAGGAACGTGCAGTTAGAAAGGAGGAAAAAATAGGATACTATAATTCAGACTGAGATTTCTAATTAAAATATGTAGTTGCATTTCGCTCATTTTCATAATATTTCATTCAGAGGAGGAATAATATGTTAAAATTTTGATGCGGGATGGTAAAGAATAATTGAAGAAGATTCTTTTATCAATAGTTTAGTAAGCTTGTTAGTTTATAGAGGTCAGGGGTATTTCTGCCCTCCGTTTTAGAATAAGGAATGCACTATGAAAAAATTATTTATACTCATATCCAACCTCCTTGCTAGTTTGTTCTTTGTTTGGGTATTTACCATTTGGACTGATACATATGTCTCCTATTATTACCCCAACGTTGTTGTACGTGATTCTTCCCCTGAAACAACTTTTCAGCATGTTGCTACACGCTTGGAAAAACTAGCAGAAGAAACGGATAGCTTTATTGCGATTCAACACCAGGATATTAACTCAGAAGGTACTCCAGTGTTTTCTTATACGACCTTTGGGAACGGAAAGTTGCCTGATGGGCTACAGGAAAAAAATCTAGAAGATGCTCAAAGTAGTAGTGTTGAAACAAACTATTTTGTATTCGATGGAAACCTAGATATTCACTTGCTAAGGGAGGAGCTAAGTCAACTTGGCTTGACTAACATGCACCTGATAATTCCATCTAAACTATCTACGTTAATGGCTATCTTTAGTAACGGATTTCAGTTAATCGGTTTATTAATTTTCATCTTAACCTTTGGAGCACTGACTTTAATTAGTCAAATTAGCCAATTACGGTCGTCGGGCATTCGCCTCATTTCAGGAGAGAAACGGTGGTCCATTTTCCTTAGACCAGTTGGTGAGGATTTGAAAGGGATAGCTGTTGGTTTCAGTTTAGCTGGCGTGCTCGCCATTCTTATGCAAAAAATTCTGTCGCTTCCAACGCAATCCCTAATGACCATAGGAGAAGGCTTGCTCAGTTATAATCTCATCTTGTTGTCGATCTCCCTGTTTTTCGCTCAACTCTTCGCAGTTGGAATAAAAAAGATACACCTGATGCAGATTATAAAAGGGCAAGTGCCTGTCAGAGGAATCATTAGTTTGATTTTAATTGGTCAACTATTAGCGATTATTATTGTAACGCTGGGAATAGGGAGTAGCTTAAAGTATTCCCAAGCCTGGCAACAGCATCGGATTGGACAAGAGGCTTGGAGCCAGGAAAGGCAACTGATTACCCTATCATTCAGCCGTGAAGGAGCGGGTCCTGGTTTTGATGAACAAGCTCAAAGGAAACTCAGAACTTGGTATCAATTGATGGATTTGGCTGTTTCAGAAAAAAAGGCTTTCTTATCTAGACACCAGTTAATTGACCGTTCTTTGCAAAATGGCATGGCTTCCTCCAAAAACTTGACAACCTCTACAGAATGGCACGATTACAGCCCGAATGGCAATGTCCTTATCGTCACACCGCAATACTTGGAGCGTCAAAACATTCCTGTAGATACAACTATTGAGCAAAAGATGAATCACCTTGATGTAGGGGAGTTTGTCTTATTGCTGCCTGAACACCTCCGTTCAGAGGAAGAACATTATAAATCTGTTTTTGAAGACGACTTAACCAGTCGCATGTCTAGTCGAGATGAACGACAGCAAATGACTGCTACGGTAGGTTATTTGGAATCAGGTCAGGATCGTTTTGTGTATAATACGACCCCTATTTCTTACCAGCAGTTTTTGAAAGATCCAATCATCATTGTTATAACACCCCAATCAACTGGTCCACAGTCCATTTTGTTTTGGGTAGACGCAGTACAGAACTACGTTCTCTTTAATCAATTGTCTGATGCCCAGGAGCTTATCCAGAGACAAGGCATTGAAAATTGGGTCTCAGAAATGCAAACAGGTTACCACAACTACATCACATTATTGGATAATATCCAGAGGGAACGTTGGGTAATGCTAGCAGGAGCTGTGCTTGGGATTGCAACTTCAATCTTGTTGTTTAACACTATGAATAGGCTCTACTTTGAAGAATTTAGACGTGCCATTTTTATCAAACGCATTGCAGGTCTCAGGTTCTTAGAAATCCATCGCACTTATCTCTTTGCTCAACTGGGTGTGTTTTTACTGGGATTTGTTGCGAGTGTATTTCTTATGGTAGAGATAGTAGTTGCTTTCTTAGTCTCGTTACTCTTTACTGGTCTATCTCTTTTACAGTTACATGTCCAAATGCGGAAAGAAAACAAGATGTCCATGCTTGTTTTGAAGGGAGGTTAATATGATTGAACTTAAACAGGTGAGTAAATCTTTTGGAGAACGAGAGTTATTTTCGAATCTTTCAATGACATTTGAGGCTGGAAAAGTCTATGCCTTAATTGGTTCAAGTGGTAGCGGAAAAACAACCTTGATGAACATGATTGGGAAATTAGAATCTTATGATGGGACGATTTTTTACCGAGGTAAAGACTTGGCCAATTATAAATCGAGTGATTTTTTCCGTCACGAATTGGGCTACCTCTTCCAGAACTTTGGCTTAATTGAAAACCAAAGTATTGAAGAAAACCTTAAGCTAGGTCTCATTGGTCAAAAGTTGAGTCGGGCGGAACGGCGGTTGAGGCAGAAGCAGGCTTTAGAACAGGTCGGCCTGGATTATCTTGACCTAGATAAGCGCATCTTTGAGTTATCGGGCGGAGAATCGCAACGGGTTGCCTTGGCAAAAGTTATCTTAAAGAATCCACCCTTTATTCTGGCAGATGAGCCAACAGCTTCAATAGATCCAGCAACCTCTCAGTTGATTATGGAGATTTTGCTATCTCTTCGAGATGATAATAGGCTAATCATTATCGCAACACATAATCCGGCAATTTGGGAGATGGCTGATGAAGTGTTCACGATGGATCGTCTGAAATAAAAATCCTTGTTTTTAATTGCACGATGAGTTACTGAAATATTATCATGAATCAATAATTGGAGTTAATTTAGAATTGTACTTTATTAATATTGAGGTAACTTTTTCTTGATAAAGGAAGAAATAGTGGAGAGGAAGTTAGAATGAAAAAATTCGACAATTATATTATTGAGAAGCCTTGCGATTCTAATTCAGATAAACTGCAAAAATCTTAATAATTGAAAGTTTGGTAGATGATATTTTGCAATTTTCTCTCAGAATCAATAATAGTGTAGGAGAGATTTTCCTCCTACAACCGTTTCAAAAGAAAACTATCTTTATTCCATGTTATTTTGAGGAAGATATTGTGAAAGTCAAAGATGATGATAAAGTTGAGTGGGATTTGTTAGAATTTCAAAAATTTAGAGCATTTTTGGCTTAGTAATCTGTGTTGAAGGCTCAAAACCTATGGTAAAAAAGTAGCTTTGAAAACGTATTGCCTCCAAAGATTTAGTTAAATAATGATTTAACACAAAAAGAAATTATTGAAGTTCTGGAAAGATGTTGTTTCAGTATTGAGAAAAGGTGGGAAAAACTTGCGATTTTCACAGAGAAAGGAAGAAAAAGTATAGAAATATAGTCAATTGAAACAAGAACAGGACAAAAGAACCTTTTGTGCCATATTTTTCTCCTTTCGCTTTACAATTGACTTGAACACCTTTATTGTATCGCGTTTGGAGTTTTTTGGGTATAACCTTCGACGCGCACCCGCATAGCGGGTGTTTTTTTGTCTCGCACCTAACGGAGCGAGACGAACTAATAGTCACTTAATCAAAAAACGCACCATATCAAAAACTAAAAAATTTGATATTATGCGTCATGTCTTAAACTAATTGACTATACTTTCTATTCAAATGAGCTTTTAACCAATTGATTGAGCCAATCCACTCTTAAAACCAAAGAGCAATTTCTCGCTTAGCTGACTCTTCTGAATCTGAACCATGTACAACATTTTGGATAACCTCATTTTCTCCAGCAGCTTTTGCAAAATCACCTCGAATCGTTCCTGGTAAAGCTTCTTCTGGACGAGTCGCCCCCATCATAGTCCGCCACGTTTCAATTACTTTGGGACCAGAAATGATGCCCACAAGAACCGGTCCTGAAGTCATAAATTCACGAATCGGTGGGTAAAAACTTTGACCAACCAAGTCCTGATAGTGCTGGTCAATCAACTCTTCTGAAACCTTTGTACGCAACTCCAATTTTTAGATTGTAAATCCACGTTGTTCGATGCGTTTCAACACTTCACCAACTAGCCCTCTTTTTACACCGTCTGGTTTGATGATAAAAAATGTTTGTTCCATACCTGTCTCCTTTGTCAGCTTCTTTCTTTTATACTCTTCGAAAATCTCTTCAAACTACGTCAACTCTATCTGCAACCTCAAAGCAGTGCTTTGAGCAACCTGCGGCTAGTTTCCTAGTTTGCTCTTTGATTTTCATTGAGTACTATTTTACCACATTTCATGGAAAAATGGAGAAAGTTTTCAGAAAAGAGAAAGAGAACCCGAAGGCTCTCTCATTCTCTTTTATTCTACTGTTTCTTCCACAGTTTCAACGGCAGCATCCACAACTACTTCTGTTGTTTCTTCATTTCCTTCTTCCTCTACTGGAGGGTTAAGGTATTCTTCTTCGTTGATAGCATGTGGTTCAAGGTTACGGTAACGGGCCATACCAGTACCTGCTGGGATGATCTTACCGATGATAACATTTTCTTTAAGTCCAAGGAGATGGTCTTTCTTACCGCGGATAGCTGCGTCAGTAAGGACACGAGTTGTTTCCTGAAAGGAAGCCGCTGACAAGAAACTGTTGGTTTCAAGTGATGCTTTGGTAATTCCCATAAGAACTGGGCGACCTGTCGCTGGAACTCCACCTGCGATAAGGACATCTTTGTTGGCATCTGTAAAGTCATTGATATCCATGAGGGTACCCATGAGAAGATCTGTGTCACCTGGATCCATGACACGGACTTTACGGATCATTTGACGAACCATTACCTCGATGTGTTTGTCACCGATTTCTACCCCTTGGCTACGGTAAACTTTTTGTACTTCACCGAGAAGGTAAGTTTCAACTGACAAGACATCGCGAACTGCAAGGAGACGTTTGGGTTGGATAGAACCTTCTGTAAGAGCAGCACCACGCGCTACTTGGTCTCCAACTTCAACACGCATACGAGCTGTAAATGGAACGACGTATTCACCTTCGCCAGTTTCACCCTTAACAAAGACTTTCTTAGTACGAGTTGATGCATCTTCTTCGATAGCTGTAACCTGTCCTTTAACCTCTGTGATAACCGCTTCCCCTTTAGGATTGCGAGCTTCAAAGATTTCTTGGACACGAGGAAGACCCTGAGTGATGTCGGTATTTGAGGCAACCCCACCCGTGTGGAAGGTACGCATTGTAAGCTGTGTACCAGGTTCCCCGATAGATTGGGCAGCGATTGTACCAACTGCTTCACCAACTTCAACCGCATCACCAGTCGCCAAGTTGATACCGTAACAGTGACGGCAGACACCGTGACGAGTGTTACATGTAAATACGGAACGGATAGTTACTTCTTCTACACCAGCATTGACAATTTCACGCGCCTTGTCTTCTGTAATCAACTCATTTGGACCGATAATCACTGCACCAGTTTCTGGATGTTTAACAGTTTTCTTAGTGTAACGACCATTGAGACGCTCTTCGAGTGACTCGATCATTTCTTTTCCTTCTGCGATAGAGCGGATCAAGAGACCACGATCTGTTCCACAGTCGTCCTCACGGATGATAACGTCTTGGGCAACGTCAACCAAACGACGAGTCAAGTAACCTGAGTCGGCTGTCTTAAGGGCCGTATCGGTCATACCTTTACGGGCACCGTGAGTTGAGAAGAACATTTCGAGTACTGACAAACCTTCACGGAAGTTTGAAAGGATTGGTAATTCCATGATGCGTCCGTTCGGAGCAGCCATCAGACCACGCATACCGGCAAGCTGTGAGAAGTTTGAGATATTACCGCGGGCTCCAGAGTCCATCATCATAACGATTGGGTTCTTAGGATCTTGGTTGGCAATCAAGCGTTTCTCAAGTTTTTCACGGGCAGCACGCCATTCAGCTGTAACAGCATTGTAACGCTCGTCGTCTGTGATCATACCACGACGGAATTGTTTGGTGATTTGTTCTACACGTTTGTGTGATTCTTCAATGATTTCAGCCTTGTCGTCAACGACTGGGATATCGGCAATACCCACTGTCAATCCTGCAAGAGTTGAGTGGTGGTAACCGAGGTTCTTCATGCGGTCAAGTAGGGCAGAAGTTTCTGTCGTACGGAAACGTTTGAAGATTTCAGCGATGATATTTCCAAGATTTTTCTTTTTGAATGGAGGGTTAAGTTCAAGATTGCTGATAGCTTCCTTGATATCTCCACCAAGTGGCAAGAAGTATTTAGCTGGAACGCCTTCTGTCAAGTTGGCATTGTTTGGTTCTTGCAAGTATGGTAGACCCTCTGGCATGATGTCGTTGAAGAGGATTTTACCAACTGTTGTAAGCAAGACCTTGTGTTTTTGCTCTTCTGTCCAAGGTTTGTTGAGGCTATCTGTTGCGATACCAACACGTGAGTGAAGGTGAACATAACCATTACGGTAAGCCATAACCGCTTCGTCACGGTCTTTGAAGACCATTCCTTCGCCTTCACGACCAGCTTCTTCCATGGTCAAATAGTAGTTACCCAAAACCATGTCCTGAGATGGAGTAACAACTGGTTTACCATCTTTCGGGTTCAAGATATGCTCAGCAGCGAGCATCAAGATACGAGCTTCTGCTTGAGCTTCTTCTGAAAGCGGTACGTGGATGGCCATTTGGTCCCCGTCAAAGTCGGCATTGTAGGCTTCACAGACAAGCGGGTGCAAGCGAAGGGCCTTACCATCAATCAAGACTGGCTCGAAGGCTTGGATCCCCAAACGGTGAAGGGTCGGTGCGCGGTTCAAAAGTACTGGGTGTTCTTTGATCACTTCTTCAAGGATATCCCAGATACGCTCATCTCCGCGTTCTACCAAGCGTTTAGCCGCTTTGACGTTTTGCACGATATCACGGGCAACGATTTCACGCATCACGAATGGTTTAAAGAGCTCGATCGCCATTTCACGTGGCACACCACATTGGTACATCTTAAGAGTTGGACCAACGGCGATAACGGAACGTCCTGAGAAGTCAACACGTTTACCGAGCAAGTTTTGACGGAAGCGTCCTTGTTTACCTTTAAGCATGTGGCTCAATGATTTCAGTGGACGGCTACCTGGTCCTGTGATTGGACGACCACGACGACCATTGTCAATCAAAGCGTCAACCGCTTCTTGAAGCATACGCTTCTCATTTTGAACGATGATACCAGGCGCATTCAACTCAAGTAAACGAGCCAAACGGTTGTTACGGTTGATAACACGGCGGTAAAGGTCATTCAAGTCAGATGAGGCAAAACGGCCACCATCCAACTGCAACATTGGACGAAGATCTGGTGGAATAACTGGAAGGATGTTGAGAATCATCCATTCAGGTTTGTTTCCAGACTTGTAAAAGGCATCCAAAACATCCAAACGACGGATGGCTTTGACACGTTTTTGTCCAGTAGCTGTTTTCAATTCTTCTTTGAGTTCAGCAATTTCTTTTTCAAGATCTACTTGTTTTAAAAGGTCTTGGATGGCTTCGGCACCCATCTTGGCAACGAATGATCCATAACCATACTCACGCAAACGCTCACGGTATTCGCGTTCTGTCATGATAGACTTGTGTTCAAGTGGTGTATCCTTGGGATCAATCACCACATAAGCCGCAAAGTAGATAACTTCCTCGAGGGCACGAGGGCTCATATCAAGGGTCAAGCCCATACGGCTTGGAATCCCCTTGAAGTACCAGATATGAGATACAGGAGCTTTCAACTCGATGTGCCCCATACGCTCACGACGAACTTTCGTACGCGTTACTTCAACCCCACAACGGTCACAAACAATCCCTCTGTAACGAATGCGTTTGTACTTACCACAAGCACATTCCCAGTCTTTTGTAGGACCAAAGATAACTTCATCAAAGAGTCCTTCACGTTCTGGTTTCAAGGTACGGTAATTGATTGTTTCAGGTTTTTTGACTTCTCCATAAGACCATGAACGGACTTTGCTTGGAGAAGCTAGGGTGATTTGCATACTTTTAAAACGATTTACATCAACCACTATTTCTTCCCTTTCTATTCTAAGTGAACTGCTTATTCTTGTTCAGCAGCTTCTTCTGTTGCTTCCGCTTTTGTTGCTTTCTCAGCTTCTTCAGCTTCAAAGGCTGCTTTAGCCTCTTGTGCTGCTTTTTCGCGGGCTTTTTCAAGGTCATCTACGTGGATGACATCTTCGTCCATTCCTTCATCCAAGTCACGAAGTTCCACTTCTTGGTCATCTTCGTCTAGGACACGCATGTCAAGACCAAGAGATTGCAATTCTTTGACAAGAACTCGGAAGGATTCTGGAACACCTGGTTTTGGAATTGGTTTTCCTTTTGTAATAGCTTCATAAGCTTTCAAACGTCCGTTAATATCGTCAGACTTGTAAGTCAAGATTTCTTGAAGGACATTTGACGCACCGTAAGCTTCAAGAGCCCAAACCTCCATCTCACCGAAACGTTGTCCACCAAACTGAGCTTTACCTCCGAGTGGTTGTTGGGTAACAGTTGAGTAAGGTCCGACTGAACGTGCGTGCAATTTATCATCAACCATGTGGTGGAGTTTGATCATGTACATGACTCCGACAGAAACACGGTTATCAAACGGTTCCCCAGTACGTCCATCGTAAAGGATTGTTTTGGCATCGCTATCCATACCAGCTTCTTTAACAGTTGACCAAAGGTCTTCAGAACTTGCTCCGTCAAAGACTGGTGTTGCAATGTGGATACCAAGAGTACGAGCCGCCATACCAAGGTGGAGCTCCATAACCTGACCGATATTCATACGTGATGGCACCCCAAGGGGGTTCAACATGATATCGACTGGAGTTCCGTCTGGAAGGTAAGGCATGTCTTCTACAGGAACGATACGAGAGACAACCCCTTTATTTCCGTGACGTCCGGCCATCTTATCTCCGACCTTGATCTTACGTTTTTGAGCAATGTAGACGCGAACCAGCATGTTGACACCTGATTGCAACTCATCTCCATTTGCACGTGTAAAGATTTTAACATCACGAACGACACCATCGGCACCGTGTGGTACACGAAGAGAAGTGTCGCGCACTTCACGAGACTTGTCTCCGAAAATAGCGTGCAAGAGACGTTCTTCAGCTGAAAGGTCTTTCTCACCCTTAGGTGTTACTTTACCTACAAGGATATCACCTTCTTTAACCTCAGCACCGATACGGATAATACCCATTTCGTCAAGGTCTTTAAGAGCGTCTTCCCCAACATTTGGAATTTCACGAGTAATTTCTTCAGGTCCAAGCTTTGTATCGCGTGTTTCTGATTCGTATTCTTCAAGGTGGACAGATGTGTAGACATCGTCTTTCACCAAGCGTTCGCTCATGATAACAGCATCCTCGAAGTTGTAACCTTCCCAAGTCATGTAGGCAACGATTGGGTTTTGTCCAAGCGCCATTTCTCCATTTTCCATAGAAGGTCCGTCAGCAATGAAATCGCCTTTTTCAACGACATCGCCAACTTTTACAAGAGTACGTTGGTTGTAGGCAGTACCTGAGTTTGAACGACGGAATTTTTGGATGTGGTAAACGTCCAATGAACCATCTTCACGACGAACTTCTACCTTGTCAGCATCTGCGTAAGTAACTTTACCATCATACTGAGCAATCACAGCCGCTCCAGAGTCGTGGGCTGCTTGGTATTCCATACCAGTACCAACGTAAGGTGCTTGAGGATTGATCAATGGCACAGCCTGACGTTGCATGTTGGCTCCCATGAGGGCACGGTTGGAGTCATCGTTTTCCAAGAAAGGAATACATGCCGTCGCAACGGCAACTACCTGTTTTGGTGATACGTCCATATAGTCAACAACATTAGCTGGATACTCTTGGTTGACCCCTTGGTGACGTCCCATGACAACTTTCTCAGCGAAGGTTCCATCTTCATTCAGACGAGAATTAGCCTGAGCCACAGTATATTCATCTTCTTCATCGGCTGTCAACCAAACGATTTCGTTCGTAACAACGCCTGTTTCACGGTCAACCTTACGGTATGGTGTTTGAACAAAACCATACTTGTTCAAATGTCCGTAAGATGACAAGTTGTTAATCAAACCGATGTTAGGTCCTTCAGGTGTCTCGATTGGACACATACGGCCGTAGTGAGTGTAGTGCACGTCACGTACTTCATATCCAGCACGGTCACGTGTCAAACCACCAGGTCCTAAGGCTGACAAACGGCGTTTGTGAGACAACTCAGAAAGTGGGTTGTGTTGGTCCATGAACTGTGACAACTGTGATGAACCAAAGAATTCTTTAACCGCAGCTGTTACAGGACGGATATTGATAATTTGTTGTGGTGTCAAGACTTCATTATCCTGAACAGACATACGTTCACGGACATTACGTTCCATACGAGAAAGTCCAAGGCGTACTTGGTTGGCAAGCAATTCCCCAACCGCACGAATACGACGGTTTCCAAGGTGGTCGATATCATCTACACGGCCAAGTCCTTCAGCCAAGTTGAGGAAGTAGCTCATCTCAGCAAGGATATCTGCAGGAGTCACCGTACGAACCTTGTCATCTGGATTGGCATTACCGATGATTGTTACGACACGGTCTGGATCCGTTGGTGCAACAACCTTGAACTTTTGAAGAACAACTGGCTCAGTCACAACCGCTGCATCATTTGGAATGTAGACAATCTTGTTCAAGTCGCCATCCAAATGGCTTTCAATGCTTTCAATCACACTACGAGTCATGATTGTACCAGCTTCTACCAAGATTTCTCCAGTTTCAGGGTCTACCAATGGCTCTGCAATGGTTTGATTAAGCAAACGTGTTTTAACATTGAGTTTTTTATTGATCTTGTAACGACCAACTGCTGCTAAGTCATAGCGACGTGGGTCAAAGAAACGAGCTACAAGTAAGCTACGTGAGCTTTCAGCAGTCTTAGGCTCACCTGGACGAAGGCGTTCGTAGATTTCTTTCAAAGCTTCGTCTGTACGAGAGTCCATTGGGTTCTTATGAATATCTTTTTCAACAGTGTTGCGAACCAATTCGCTGTCACCAAAGATATCAAAGATTTCATCATCTCCTGAAAAACCAAGCGCACGAACCAAGGTTGTAAATGGAATCTTACGAGTACGATCGATACGAGTGTAGGCGATATCTTTTGAGTCGCTTTCAAGTTCCAACCAAGCTCCACGGTTAGGGATAACCGTTGAACCGTAGCCCACTTTACCGTTCTTATCAACTTTATCGTTAAAGTAAACACCTGGTGAACGGACCAACTGAGATACGATGATACGCTCACCACCATTGATGATGAAAGTACCCATTTCTGTCATGATTGGGAAATCACCAAAGAAAACTTCTTGGGTCTTGATTTCGCCTGTTTCTTTATTGATTAAGCGGAAGGTTACAAAAATTGGTGCTGAATAGCTAGCATCGTGGATACGAGCTTCTTCTAGCGTGTATTTTGGTTCCTTGATTTCATATCCAACAAATTCCAACTCCATTGTGTCTGTGAAGTTTGAAATTGGCAATACATCTTCAAACACTTCCTTAAGACCATGGTCTAGGAAATCTTTGAATGAGTCAGTTTGAATTTCAATCAAATTTGGTAAGTCAAGAACTTCTTTGATTCTTGAAAAACTACGACGGGTACGATGTTTCCCGTATTGAACGTCATGTCCTGCCAAGATGATTCTCCTTTGTAAATAAGTTCCAAGCCTTGTCAATCAGGCTTTTCTAATCGTCATATGGTTTTAAAAACCCCTATCACCGTGTCCCTTTGATAAATTTTCAGAATCTTTAAGTCTTTGTTACAAGCACTCAAAATCCTGAAAAAAAGCACAAAAAGAGCAGCTAAATCTGACTTTTTCAGAAGATTTAACTGCTGTGAGCCTTGTCTGGACAATATTTCAGACAAAACCTACGACAAATGATTACTCATATTATACCCTATTTAGCTAGATTTTTCAAGGGGATTCAGTAGGTTTTTGGTAATTTTTTTCCATAGAAAACTTGGCATCACATTCGAATCACACTATGGTACAAAAAACTGAAAAAGCTATTGACTGAAAATCATTTTCAAGGTATAATAAGAAACGTTAAGGCGGTATAGCCAAGTGGTAAGGCACGGCTCTGCAAAAGCTTGATCGTCGGTTCAAATCCGTCTACCGCCTTCTATAACCTGATTTATCAGGTTTCAAATGAACAGAAAGCCCAATTTGCAGGGCTTTTTTATTTTTTTCTTCGGATAAATACGGATAATTTTAAAAAACTTTTGGGGCAAAGTTCTTTCCATGACATAATTCCCTCATGAAATCAACTGAAAAAAGCTTCGTCACGTATGGTGACAAAAGCCTCTAGTTTACTCTGTTTCTTCTTCTATTTCGACTTCTGTGATCTGGACTTTTACCTTGGTAACACGTCCATTTTTCACTTTATCATTGGTTAAGATAAGTTGTTTGTTTTGGCTGACCAATTCATAGCTGAGTTTCTCAGTCGTTGGAATGGTTCCAATTCCTGTCAAATAATAACCAGCGATGGTATCAACGTCATCACTTTCCAGTTCAACATCAAAGTAATTATTGAAATCATTGAGGGTCATAGTTCCTTGAACAATGTAGGTATCCTCACCAATCTGATGAACATCTATTGCTGCTTTGTCCGTTTCATCATCAATTTCACCAACAATTTCCTCTAAGAGGTCTTCCAAAGTCACCAAACCAGCCATCCCACCGTATTCATCCAGCAAGATTGCCATTTGTCTTTGGGTATTTCGCAATTCTTTTAGCAAGTCATCCACAAAAATAGTTTCAGGTACAAAAAGTGGATCTTGTAAGATTTTCTTCCAAACAATATTATCAAAACCGTCCACAAAACCAGCCTTAAGGAGACTCTTGGTGTGAATGATGCCAATCACGTTATCCTTATCCCCATCATAAACCGGGATACGAGAATAATTTTGTTTTAAAATACTTTGGATAATGGCTTGACTATCATCCTGAATATCCACCATAAAGGCATCCGTTCGAGGAACCATAACCTCTCGTGCCATCAGTTCATCGAGCGAAAAGACACCTTGTAGCATCTCAATCTCATCAGCATCCAATGTTTCTTCACTATTTGTCAACATATAGGCAATTTCATCACGGGTCATCTTTTCATCCGCATCATCGAATGACATAGGAGTCAAACGACTCAAGAAATTGGTCGAAGCAGCTAAAAGCCAAACAAAAGGACTGACTAGTTTTCCGATCCCAATGATAACCGGCGCTGTACGAATGGCCAAGGCATCCTTTAGATTAAGAGCGATTCTCTTAGGATATAATTCCCCAAAAACGATGGAAATATAGGTCAAAAATGCCAAGGATAGAAAAGTTGCCACGGCTTGTGCTGTTTCGCCATTCCCAAGCCAAGAGGCAATCACACGTCCTAGAGTATCAGCTAAACTCGCCCCTGATAAGATTGTAATTAGGGTGATTCCTACCTGAATGGTTGATAAAAAGTGGTTAGGATTTTCTAGTACCTTCAGCAGGCGGATGTAGCGTCTGTCTCCTTCTTCCGCCTTTTGTTCAACTCGGGCACGATTAAGAGAAACCATGGCCATTTCTGTGGCTGAGAAAAAGGCATTTAATACCGTCAAGATAAACAATAAAACAAATTGTAGCAACAAATTCTGACTACTTGGGTCTTCCATAGTTCTTCTCCTAAAATAGTATCTTGTCACTTATTATATCACAAAAATTAGCTCAGTACATATTATTTTTTCTCAGTGTCTATTCTAGTTCTACTTAAATTGTCCAAAAAAGAACCCCTACATCCACAAGTGACATAGGAGTTTATTTTGTATTTTACTGAGTAACAGTGACTTCTCCAGTTCGGTAATCCAGTTGAAGCCCCTTTTGAACATTGGGAACTAGAACATTGAATTCCAATTCTCCGTCTGAAGACTTGGCTTCAATCTGTGAAGCTGAAGGAACTAAATCCTCGTTCGAAGCGTAGTAAAGGGTTACACGGTAACGGACACGCTTGTTTTGGTCTAAGGCTTTACGCACCTTACTTTCATAGTAGTTTTGACCAGTCGAATCCTCGGCTTGTGCCTGATTTGCCCATGCTGTCTGAACAGCAATATTTTTGGGATTGCTTGTTGAGGCATCAAAACCATCCAAACCACCGATTAAGGCATAGCCTAACAAGTGACCTCTATCGACCGCATGGGTATAAGTACCCTTTAGATTCTTAACCTGATGCCAGCCTGGAGGAGTCCAAGAAGTTGAACCATTCCCAGTTTCTTCACGATTCTTGTACTGACGAGTGGCCTTAGACAAGAGGGCATTAGCTACGATTGGCACTGTTTCCTTGCCCACTGTCTTTGTTTTATTATCAGCGTAGGGCTTACTTGAAATCTTAGCATTTAGATTTGTTTTATTACCATTGACGATAAAAGCACCCGATCCATTCCACTCCAGACTCCCTTTTATTTGACTCTTGACTGCATCTGTTAAGACACTTTCTGCCAATTCTTGACCAGGCGCGTCTGGTGATTGACTTTTCTGACTCATTTTTGTCTTAGCAGCCTGATTGCCTAGTTCAGTCTGCTTAATATAATAGCTCCCCGCAGATAAGAGCAATAACACTAGCAAACCAATCAGTGTCTGTCTTGTTTTTTTGTTCATATTTCTCCTTATCTTTAGAAAAAGGCTGGTCTCCCAGCCTAATTTCCTGTAAATTTATGAATCAATTCCTGCCATTTTGCTGGAGACAGGATAGCCCATGGATCTTGACCCTTGCCCAAGATTCCATAACCGACCATTAGACCGATTCCTAGAGCCAGAGCACCTAAAACCAGTACCAAAATGACTAGAAGTAAACGCTTGATTACATAACTTGATTTCTTATTCATCTTCATCATTTGCCTCAATCCGCTGAATCTTAGCACCTAGCTGCGCCAACTTCTCATGGAAACGGTAATAACCTCTATCCAAGTGAACCAATTTACCGACAACGGTTTCTCCTTGCGCTACCAAACCTGTCAAAATCAAGGCTGCGCTGGCACGAAGGTCAGTAGAAAGAACTTCTGCCCCCTGCAAAGGTTGACCACCAACAATACGAGCTGTATCACGGATAATCTCAGAATGCAAGCCCATGCGGCGCATCTCTTCTAGGTGTTGGAAACGATTTTCGAAAACTGTCTCCACCATAGTTGATTCCCCTTTTGCGACGGTCATCAAGGCTGTAAATTGAGCCTGCATATCTGTTGGAAATCCTGGGTGGGGCAAGGTTTTCACATGGACAGCTTTTAGATTTTCTAGTTGAGAGCGAACGCGAATGCCTTCAGTTTCCTCCGTCACTTCCACTCCCATTTCAAGCAATTTGGCAATCAAGGGACGGTTGTGCTCCCAAACAGCGTCTCGAATCAAGACATCACCACCAGTCATGGCAGCAGCTACCATAAAGGTTCCGGCTTCGATACGGTCTTGGACTACATTGTGAGTCGTACCATGAAGTTTCTCAACACCGGTAATAGTAATAGTCTCTGTACCAGCACCTTTGACCTTGGCTCCCATTTCATTAAGGAGAATGGCTAGGTCAACAATCTCAGGCTCACGCGCTGCATTTTCAATCACTGTCACCCCATCAGCTAGAGTCGCTGCCATCATCAAGTTCTGCGTAGCACCAACACTTGGAAAGTCCATATAGATATGGGCACCATGTAAGCGATCAGCCTTGGCTTCGATATAACCAGCTGTCTGACTAATCTTAGCCCCCATAGCTTCTAGACCTTTCAAATGAAGATCAATAGGGCGACTACCAATCGTACAACCACCTGGCATGGATACCTTGGCATGACCCACACGGGCAAGGATTGGCCCTAATACAACAATGGAGGCGCGCATCTTGCTGACATACTTATAAGGGGCTTCCTCAGTGATGTCGCCAGTAGCATCCACCTCAACAAGATGGGCTTCCTCATCAAAATCTACCTTGGCATTCAAACCACCAACTACCTGATTCATAATAAAGACATCCGACAAGATCGGTACATTCTGTAAGACTGTCTTTCCTTCACTTGCTAGAATAGTCGCTGCCAACAAGGGCAAGACTGCATTCTTTGCTCCTTCGATGGTTACACTTCCTACCAGACGATTATCGCCACCTTGAACCACAATTTTGTCCATACTCGTTTCCTTTACTCTTGATTTTATAATAGTCCTCTAAGCGCTTCTTGCCACAACTGATATAGGCTGATAAAGAAAGAACTCAGGATGTAGCCCATGACAATGCTAAAAAAGGCTACTAATAAACGAACTTTTCTTGTATTCTCATCTGTCACTTTTAAAACCTTTTCCCATCTAACAAGATCCTTTAAAAGGTAAAAACTCACATAGATAAAGAGCATGTGACTGCTTAGAGTGAATAATAATTGAACCATTTGACTATTATACCATCTTCTCTGTTTGCGCGCTAGTTTGGAAATTCCCCTCAAAATCTAGGGATTGTTTTTCAAGTAATCAATTGCATCTTGTAGGGTTTTAACAGGCACGATTTTCATATCTGTCTTGATTGTTTTGGCTGCTTCTAGGGCTGTTTGGTAGTTGTTTTTCGCGTCCGGATGCGCCTTTTGTTCTTCTTCGCCAACAGGGTTATCAGGAGCAAAGAAAATCGCAGCACCTTCTCTAGCCGAAGCTACAACTTTCTTATCAATACCTCCAATGTCCCCCACATTGCCATCGCGGTCAATGGTTCCTGTACCAGCAACGATACGGCCGTTACGAAGGCCTGGGTCAGCTATTTGAGTATAGATGGCCAGACTAAACATGAGACCAGCACTTGGACCGCCGATACCGGCTGTTGAAAAGCGAATTGGGACATCACTGGTCACTTCTGTACGGTCAATCAAACCGATTCCAATCCCATTTTTTCCGTTTTCCAAGGTGATAATCTTACCTTCTGCAGACTTGGTTTGCCCATCTTCTTCATAGGTGACCTTAACGGAGTCCCCTAGTTTTTGAGAATTGACGTAATCAATCAAATCTTTGGAACTGTCAAATGTCTGATCATTGACTGCTGTGACTGTATCAGAGATGTTGAGAATCCCTTTAAAGGTCGAATTATCCGTCACAGTCAAGACATAAACCCCAAGGTATTTAAGTTCGATATCCTTACCAGCTGTTTTTAGACCTTGATACTTGGCCATATTTTGTGATGTCTGCATGTAGAATTGATTGATACGCATAAATTCAACATCTGAAGAGCCACCTGTAGTCTCCTGGGCACTACGAATATCTGTAAAAGGCGTCAACCAAGCATAAATCATATGGGCTAAAGTAGCATGCTGAACACCAACCGTAACAAAGTGATAGGCCCCAGCTTCCTTATCTTCTGTATCATTGACCTTGAGGACTTGGCGAATATCTTCCGAACCACCTGGAACCTCTATATAATAAGGCAAGGGCACTACAAACGCCAAGAAAGTCACTATCAAGGCCGCAATGACATATAAGGGCCATCTAATCTTTTTTTTCATTTCTTAATTTCCTCCAAAATACTCTCAGGAACATAGCAGGCAACATCCTGACCAAACTTCAAAAGCTCTCGAACACCAGATGAACTGATATAGAGATGTTCAGGTCTGCTATGTAAATAAATGGTCTCTATATTAGGAGACAGCTGATGGTTGTAGTAATCAAAACTGGCTTCATATTGCAAATCCGCTGCATTTCTCAAACCCCGCACTAGACAAGTAGCCCCCAGTCTTTTTGCGACATCGACCACCAATTCATCATGAGAAGACACGACTTCAACATTTTCCAAATGTTTCAAAGCCTTTTCTAGCCCTCGTTTACGATTTTCGATAGGGAGAAATCCTTGTTTGTGGGGATTAAAAAAAATACCCACATAGAGCTTATCAAAAAGTCTGCTCGCCCGTTCAATCATATCCAGATGCCCATTTGTCATCGGATCAAATGAGCCTGTGAATAAGCCAATCTTATCTGACATAGACTGTCACCTTACTAATTCCATAAATTTTTTCCTTCCAGATGCCCAGGCAGGCAATTTCTTCTGGAAGCTCAACGGCCTTATCCGTCTCACACACGACCATGACATCTTCAGAAAAAAGTTCTCTCTCAGCCATTTTTTCAATATCTGCTACGATTTGTTCCTTGGCATAAGGAGGATCTAAGAAAATGAGGTCAAATTCCCCAGATACCTGTTCCAATGCCCTTTCTGCATCCATCTTGAGGAGTTGAAATTTTCCAACTTCCTTGGTCATCTGAATATTTTCAGCTACGATAGCCTGAGCCTTACGGTCTCGTTCCACCAAAACAGCGCTGGACATGCCACGCGATACTGCCTCGATAGATAAACCACCACTACCTGCATAAAGGTCCAAGACTCGTCCCCCTTCAAAGTAGGGACCAATCATGTTAAAAATAGCTCCCCTAACCTTATCCGAAGTTGGTCTTGTCGTCTTACCTTCTAGTGTCTTGAGGGGACGTCCCCCATAGATTCCTGATACGATTTTCATACCGTTTATTATACCAAATTATGAGCGAAAAGAGAAAGAAAACCGAACCTTGCGGTTCGATTCTCTATAAAATATTTTCGTAAGTATCACGGACTTCTTGAGGCCAAACACTTGTTTGCACTTCTCCGATATGTTTCTTGCGAAGTAAGAACATGG
Source organism: Streptococcus sp. 9903 (assembly GCF_013276625.1). NCBI lineage: Bacteria > Bacillati > Bacillota > Bacilli > Lactobacillales > Streptococcaceae > Streptococcus > Streptococcus sp. 9903. Next base: position 21,164 of record NZ_VMLI01000015.1, read on the forward strand.
CCATCCGAGATTGTCCAATTCCTCCACCGATTGTCAATGGGAATAGACCATTCAACAAAGCCTTGTGCCATTCCAATTCCAAGCGGTCTTCATCACCTGTAATTTCTACCTGACGGCGAAGGGTTTCTTCATCTACACGGATTCCCATAGAAGACAGCTCAAAGGCTCCACCTAGAGATTCATTCCAGACAAGAATATCACCATTTAGACCCTTGTAGCCATTTTCAGACTCACTTGTCCAGTCATCGTAGTCTGGTGCACGTCCATCATGCGGTTTACCGTCTGGCAACTCGCCACCGATACCGATCAAAAAGACGGCTCCAAATTCTTTACAGATAGCATTTTCACGTTCTTTCGGTGTCAAGTCTGGGTAGCGTTCTACCAACTCTTCTGTGTGGATAAAAGTGATTTGTTTTGGCAAGATTGACTCGATGTCATAGCGAGCTTCAACAGCTAGTTCTGTCAAACGAATGGCCTTGTAAATCTTCTCAACTGTTTCTTTTAGATAAGCAATGTTGCGTTTACCATTTGGGATAACCTTCTCCCAGTCCCACTGGTCAACATAAACAGAGTGAGTCGCATCAAGCGAATCTTCGTCTGGACGAAGAGCCTTCATGTGGACGAAAAGACCTTCCCCTTCACCGAAACCAAAGCGAGCCAAGGTATGGCGTTTCCATTTGGCAAGGGAGTGCACCACTTCATAAGTAGCATCAGGGATTTGGAGAACCTTGACCGATACGGCATTCTCCACACCTGATAAGTTGTCCTGCATCCCGTCACCGACCCTGCTCAAGATAGGACCTTGAACTTCGACAACTTCTAACTTATCTTTCAAATACTGGGTAAAAGTGTTTTTGACAAAGGAAATTTCTTCTTGTTGATGGATAAAACTTTTCTTCATAAACTACTCCTCAAAAATTAGTTAAAAGCATTATACACCTTTTTCCAAGAAAAGAAAAGAGAAAATTTAAAAAAATCAGTGTCACTCAAAACACTGATTTCATAGACCCTTTAGTCATTACGACCGAAGATACGTAAAATACTTAGGAAGAGATTGATAAAATCAAGATAGATACTGAGAGCCATTGACACAACCCAACCTGTCGCTACACGACCTTGTGATTGCTCATAAGCAAGGCGAATCTTTTGGTTATCCCAAGCAATCAACCCTGAGAAAACCAAAACCATGGCTACGCTAATCATATAATCAAAGAAGCCACTAGCCAAGAAAATATTGACTACCATAGCAATCAGCAAACCGATAAGAGCCGCCATCATCGCTCGACCAAGGCCACTCAAATCTTTCTTGGTGAAGATACCAACTGCCGCCATGACAAAGAAGAGAAGGGCGCTCGATACAAAGGCAGATAAAACTGTACCCGGAGTATAGAAAGCTACCACAAAACTAAGGGTAAAGCCGTTTAATACTGAGTAAAGTAAAAATACTGGAAGAGCCGCTGGACTATTCCTTGAAGCCATACTACTGGCAACGAAAACCAAGGCCAACTCCGCAAAAGTAGCAATGGTCAACCAGAGACGCCCCTGCATCAAAAAGTAAACTAACTGAGACTGAAAGACCGTCAACATAAGACCTGATACTAAAGCGGATAATCCGATCCCCAGACCAACAAAGGCATAAACCTTAGCGTAAAATTGATTGAGACCTGCACGGTCATGTATAATAGTGTGATTCATCCTTTTCTCCTTTTCTATGAACATCTTTCCTTGATTATAACAAAAAAAGTTAAAATTAGCTTAAATGGAAGATTAAAATACCGGCCGCAACGGCAACATTCAAACTCTCTGCCTGCCCCTTCATACTAATGTGGACCAACTGGTCTGCACTTTCAGCCATAAGGGGACTAATTCCTTGACCTTCATTTCCCATAACTAGTACAAAATTTTCTATAGAAGGCAGTTCTCTGTAATCAACAGAATCTTTAGATAGGGTTGTGGCTAGCACTGGGATAGCTGCCTCTTTTGCTTCCTCGAGAAGCCTTTGACTAGACATCCGGTAAATAGGCAAATGAAAATGACTGCCTTGCATAGAACGTAAGGTCTTGAGACTGTAGATGTCTGCTGACTTATCTGAAACAATCACTCCAGTAAAACCTGCTGCATCCGCAGTCCGAATGATAGTTCCCACATTACCAGGATCTTGCACATCTTCCAAAAACAAGAACTTGCCCTGACTAAAATCAACTTGTCCTACTTCTTCTTTTTGAACCACCGCAACAATGCCCTGTGGAGTCTGAGAATCCGCCAAATCTAGCAAAATATCCTCTGAAACCCAGACAGTTTGCGGAAAAGTAGCTAACTGATTTCGGTAACTTTCTAGGGCAAAGATTTTCTCAATCGTCACTCCAGCTTGGACAGCTTCTTCAAACAAGTGCCAGCCTTCAATCAAATAAGCAGACTTGCGGTATTTTTTTTGGTGTAATTTCTTGGCATTTTTTACCACAGAATTGGCTTTTGAGGTTATAATAGTCATAGAAATATTATAACACAATCAAAGGGGTTTGGTATGCAAAAGGTTAGAATGATTGCCCAAGGTAGGGTGCAGGGAGTCGGCTTTCGTTGGGGTGTTTACAGCTTGGCACTTGAAATTGGTGGTATCACAGGTCGGGTATGGAATAACGACGATGGCACAGTGGAAATCTTAGCCCAAGCAGACTCATCTGCTATCATGGCAAAATTTATCCAAGAAATCCGCAAAGGACCAACACCTTTTTCAAAAGTCAGCTACTTAGATGTCAAACTGAGCAACTTTCCTCCCTACTCTGACTTTAAAATCGCAAATTAGGTCTCCAGAACTATTGTATATTTTGTAAAAAAACAGTAGAATAGAAAGGTATAATTTTTAAAGAAGGAATAAAAACAGTGAAATCTATTAAACGTTTTGCACTCTCGGCTATGGGAGTGGCTATGTTGCTAGTCTTAACTGGCTGTGTCAATGTCGATAAAACCACAGGCCAGCCAACAGGAGTCATTTGGAATACTTTCGGAGCGCCTATGGCTGAAGCTATCAAGTACTTCGCCAATGATAAAGGTCTAGGCTTTGGTGTCGCTATCATTATCGTAACCATTATCGTGCGCTTGATTATCTTGCCACTTGGTATCTACCAATCATGGAAGGCAACGCTTCACTCTGAAAAGATGAACGCCCTCAAGCACGTCCTTGAGCCACACCAAACGCGTCTCAAGGAAGCAACTACTCAAGAAGAAAAACTCGAAGCCCAACAAGCTCTCTTTGCTGCTCAAAAAGAGCATGGCATCAGTATGTTTGGTGGTGTAGGATGTTTCCCTCTCCTCCTTCAAATGCCTTTCTTCTCCGCTATCTACTTTACTGCCCAACATACTGAAGGTGTTGCTCAAGCAAGCTACCTAGGCATCCCTCTAGGCTCTCCAAGTATGATTTTGGCTGCCTGCGCTGGTGTCCTTTACTATCTTCAATCACTCCTTTCACTTCACGGAGTAGAGGATCAAACGCAAAGAGATCAAATCAAGAAAATGGCTTACGTGAGCCCAGTCATGATTGCCGGCTTCTCCCTCATCTCACCAGCTAGTGTCACACTTTATTGGGTTGTCGGTGGTTTCATGATGATTCTCCAACAGTTTATCGTCAACTATATCGTTCGTCCAAAACTTCGCAAAAAAGTCCGTGAAGAACTGGCAAAGAACCCACCAAAAGCAAATGCTTTCTCTACACCAAGTGGACGAAAAGACGTTACCCCTGAACAACCAACTGCTATCACAAGCAAGAAAAAACACAAAAATCGCAACGCTGGAAAACAACGTTCGAGATAAGAAGAAAAAGGCTTAGCTGATTTGCTAAGTCTTTTTGCAAGTCATACTCTTCAAAAATCTCTTCAAACCACGTCAGCTTCGCCTTGCCGTATGTATGGTTACTGACTTCGTCAGTTCTATCCACAACCTCAAAACAGTGTTTTGAGCTGACTTCGTCAGTTCTATCCACAACCTCAAAACAGTGTTTTGAGCAGCCTACGGCTAGCTTCCTAGTTTGCTCTTTGATTTTCATTGAGTATCAAAAGCCCGATGTTTCCATCAGGCATCTTTTTTATCCATGTACACGTTTCATATAATCTTGATAACTTTCGGTATCCATGAGTTGTTTAGCATTCTTGACGCGGTCTGCTGTTGGTGGTTTGACTCCTTCGAGGGAATATGGAATTCCCAATTCACGCCATTTAAACTCACCCATGGTATGATATGGTAGAATTTCAAACTTATCCACATTTTTGAGGGTCTTGACGAACTTACCAAGTTCAATCAAGTCATCATCTCTGTCTGTCAATCCTGGAACTAGCACATGGCGAATCCAGACAGGTTTTCCAATATCTGATAGATACTGGGCACAAGCCAGGATGTTTTTATTGGTTTGGCTAGTTACAATCTTGTGCTGTTCTTCGTTGATTTCCTTGATATCCAAGAGGACCAAGTCAGTGACAGCCATGAGTTTATCAAACTTCTCAAGGTAACGTGGTTTATTACGGAAAGGAAGGGCACAGGTGTCCAAGGTACAGTGGATTCCTTGTTCCTTGGCCTTGGTAAAGAGGGCAATCAGGAAATCAATCTGCAAGAGGGCTTCTCCTCCACTGACTGTAATCCCACCCTTATTTCCCCAGAAACCGCGGTAGCGCAAGGCTTCTGTCAAGACATCATCTACCGTCCGTTCACGTGACTTATTGGACTCCATAGCCCAAGTGTCAGGGTTGTGGCAATACTGGCAACGCATGTGACAGCCCTGCAAAAAGACAATAAAGCGAATACCAGGCCCATCTACTGACCCAAAGCTTTCTGTCGAATGCACCATTCCTGTCACTTGTCCATAATCAATTGTTTCTTCAGACATATCGTTACCTTCCTTGAAAACGTTTTATAGTTTTATTATATCACGACTTGAAGGAAAAACAAGGTTTTTGCCTATTTTTTAGAAAGCAAGCTGTTTTTCAATTTCATTTTCAATCTATTCTCAGATTCTTCTTCAAAATCAAAACCATACAAGGTTGCAAAGTAGTCCTCAGGGCGCTCTGCACGGCGGATTTGACGAGCTTTGCCTTCTTCGGTATAGAGGATTTCTGCAGAACGAAGTTTGGCGTTGTACTGGTAACCCATTGAAAAACCGTGAGCACCTGTATCATGAATGACCAGCAAATCACCGATTTCTGTATGAGGCAGTTCGCGATTGACTGCAAATTTATCATTGTTTTCACAGAGTGAACCAACCACATCTACCACTTCAGCTGGTCCATCTGGATGGGTCACGTTAGTAATATGATGATAAGCTCCGTACATAGCTGGACGCATGAGATTGACTGCTGATGCATCCACACCCAGATAGGTACGGTAGGTTTCCTTCTTATGAGTGACTCTTGTGACTAGTGCCCCATGAGGAGCTAACATAAAGCGACCCAATTCGGTAAAAATCTTTACCTCACCAAGACCTGCTGGCGTAAGAACCTCTTCATAAACCTTATGAACTCCCTCACCAATCAAGGCAATATCATTCGGCTCCTGGTCTGGACGATAGTTGACACCAATACCGCCAGAAAGATTGATAAAGTCTAGCGAAATGCCCAACTTTTCCTTGATTTCAACAGCCAATTCAAAGAGCTGACGCGCCAACTCTGGATAATAGAGATGGGTCACGGTATTGGACGCTAGAAAGGAGTGAATCCCAAAAGTCTTAGCTCCTTTTTGCTTCAAGATAGCAAAAGCTTCAAAGAGCTGGTCCTTGGTCATGCCAAACTTGGCTTCTCCAGGATTGTCCATGATGTCTGTCCCCAGTTCAAAAACGCCTCCAGGATTGTAACGACAAGAGATAATTTCTGGAATGCCTGCTGCTCGCTCCAGATGTTCAATATCTTCAAAGGCATCCAAGTTAATGGTCGCACCCAATTCACGCGCATAGGCGTATTCCTTGTCTGGCGTGTTGTTTGAAGAGAACATAATCTCAGAACCAGGGAAATTCAGTTTATGACTCATCAAAAGTTCTACATAACTAGAGCAATCCACTCCACAACTTTCCTCTTGAAGAATTTTCAAGATAGCTGGGGTTGGAGTAGCCTTAACTGCAAAATATTCCTTAAAGCCCTTGTTCCACGAAAATGCTTGGTTGACGGCTCTTGCCTTCTCACGAATCCCCTTCTCATCATACAAGTGAAAGGGAGTCGGGAACTCGGCAACAATCACTTCTAACTCTTCTCTATTGATAAATGGTGTTTTCATAAGCTTCCTTCTATTCTATTTGCAAAGAAAGGCTGGGACAATCGTTCCAACCTTTAGTTCTATCTCTTATTTATCTTCGTCAAAGATATTGCCAACCTCAACATCGATGGCTTGGTTCTTGACATCAATATTGGTAACCTTCAAGAGTGACTTATAGTCAAACTGCTTTTCACGTTCTTCTTGGGCATTGTCCGCAAAGACTGCGACACCAGCCAATTCTGAATCAAACTCACGCAAGAGACTAATCATCCCGTTGACAGTTCCGCCACCTTTCAAGAAGTCATCTACAATCAAGACACGGCTGCCTGCCTTAAGACTGCGTTTTGAAAGGAACATTTTCTCAATGCGGTCACCACTTGAACCGGATACATAGTTGACACTGACAGTTGAACCTTCGGTAATTTTCAAGTCACGGCGCACAATAACAAAAGGAACATTGAGGACATTGGCAACTGCATTTGCAAGTGGAACACCCTTGGTCGCTACTGTCATAACCGCGTCAATTTTTTGATCCATAAAGCTCTTGGCAATAATGCGGCCAATATTTTTCAAGATAGCTGGTGTGCTAAGCAAATCAGACAGGTAGATATAGCCACCTGGCAAGATACGGTCACTTTCTGACAACTTAGCACGCAAGTCCTCAACCATTTCCTTGGCATCATGGTTTGAGATTGATGGTGTGAAAATGACACCACCACCAGCACCAGTTACTGTCTGGATATGACCAATTTCGATTTCCTCAAAGGCGCGTTTGATAATGACGATATCCTCTGAGATAGATGATTTAGCAGATTCGTACTTTTCAGCAAAAGTATTGAGACTAGTTAGTTTATAAGGATGATTAATCAAATAGTTGGAAATGACAACCATCCGATCACTTCTTCTTAATTTCATTTCTATTTCCTATTCCATTTTTATTCAAAAAATCAAAAAGCAAACTAGAAAGCTGGTCGCTGGTGGTTCAAAACACTGTTTTGAGATTGTCGATAGAACTGACAAGGTCTGTAATATAACTACATATATACATACGACAAGGCGATGCTACCCTAGTTTGAAGAGATTTTTGAAGAGTATTCATTTTTGTCTTTTACTTATTATACCATATTCACATAAAAAAACGAACATTCTTATCCTAAAAAATGCTCATTTTTCTTAAATTATTAATCTAAATCTGGTTTATAGAAGGAACGATTATCCATAGCGAAGATTTTATTGGTCATCTCTCCTTTATCCACCAAAGCAAGAGCTGTTGACATCATCATCATGCTTGCATCCAGATTGTCAATCATATGGATAATCTCTGCTTCCATAATGCGTGGACGGACTGGGCTTCCATACTCAAGTAAGCCGTGGTGACTGAGGATGACATGACGAAGCAGAACGACTTCTTCCTTGGTATCATCGATACCGAGTTCCATCACTATCTTAGTAATTTCGCTATCAATTAGAGCAATATGCCCAAGGAGATTACCTCGTACTGTATACTCAGTCTGGTCTGGTCCAGTCAACTCGATGACCTTAGCCAAGTCATGCAGCATAATCCCCGCATAGAGCAGGCTCTTATTGAGCTGTGGATAGACTTCGCTAATGGCATCTGCCAAGCGCACCATGGTTGCCGTATGATAGGCCAAACCCGTTTCAAAGGCATGGTGGTTAGTCTTGGCAGCTGGATAGGAGTAAAATTCCTTATCATACTTGGTGTAGAGCTTTCGGACAATCCGTTGCCAAACAGGATTTTCAATTTTGAAAATCATTTGCGACATGTAGTCACGGATTTCCTTGACATCAACTGGTGACTTGACCTTAAAATCAGCTGGATCATTGGGTTCGCCAGGTTGAGGCAAGCGGAGGGTAATTTGATTGACTTGAGGGGTGTTGTTATAAACTTCTCGGCGACCTTTCATGTGGACAACCTTACCTGCAGTAAAGGCCTCAACGTTATGAGGTTGAGCATCCCAGAGCTTTCCATCAATCTCGCCACTATCATCTTGGAAGGTAAAAGCTAGGTAATTTTTCCCAGCGCGAGTTTGTCTCAGGTCAGCTGATTTGATTAGGTAAAAGCCTTCAAATAGCTCATCTTTTTTCATGTGACTAATCTTCATATTCTTCCTCATTTTCTTGAAAATGGAGTAGATCAAGCGCAGGCTCACCTTCTGATAACTCAATGTGACGGAGCGTCCGCTCGATAGCTGTGGTACGACGGTTTAATAATTCATCAATATTGCCAGAGGCATGTTGAAGATGTTTTTGTGCCTTGACCAGAATGCCACCAAACTTGCCAAACTCGGTCTTGACGCTGGCAAGAGTCTTACTGATATGATCGGCACTCTTTTGGATATTGAGAGTTTTGAATCCAACTGATAGGGAATTGAGGAGAGCTGACAGGGTACTTGGCCCTGCGACAATAATCTGCTCCTCCCGTCTCAAATCATCAAAGAAGACAGGATTGCGGACGATTTCTGAGTAGAGACCTTCTGTCGGAACAAACAAGACTCCAAAATTGGTCGTCCGAGGTGGTGCTATGTACTTGTTCCTGATATCCTTGGCAAAGCGCTTGACGCTTGCTAAAAGCGATTTACGACAGCGTTCGATCTCGTCCTTGTCACCAGCTTCATAGGCTTCTTCCAAGCGGTAATAATCTGCCAGTGGAAACTTGGAGTCAATCGGTAAGTAGACATATTCCAGGTCACCCTGTCCAGGCAGCTTGATGGCATACTCCACTCGTTCACTGGAGTTTTCAACCGTTGCATATTCTCGTTCGTACTGGGCAGGTGTCATGATGTCTTCGATGATTTGCCCCAGTTGCAATTCTCCAAGAATCCCTCGCGTCTTGGTTCCAGAGAGAACCTTGTTGAGGGTTCCGACATCGCGGGCAACTGTCTGCATTTCTCCAAGGCCACGATTGACCGACTCCAGTTGTTTGGAAACTGTCTCAAAGGAAGCCTGCAAGCGCGTCTGCAAGGTCTTTTCTAGTTTTTCCTCGACTGTTTGGCGCATTTGTTCCAAACGTTGCTCATTTGATTCCTGCAAGGCTTGGAGACGTTGGTCGGTCTTATCTCTGGTTTGAAGGAGATTCTCGTTCATCTCCTGTCTAACTTGAGTCAAGCCTTGGTGCAATTCCATTCGCACTTCTTGCAAACGGTCGCTGACAGCCACTTCCAGGTCTTTTTGATCCAACTGACTGGCTTGTCTGGCTTGTTCAAAACGGTAATCCAACTGGTCTGACAATTGATCTGCCTGATCCTCCAAGCTCTTGGCTAGATGTTTTTCCTGCTTATCCTGCCTTTGCCAAATCAGAAAAAGTCCAACTAGGTTGGCAATCAATAATAGAACAAGTAAACTTTCCATCCTACCTCCTGTCCTTGCTATGCAAGACAACTACATAGCCATCTGGGCAAGTCACCGACACTTCCCTATCTATATATTCGTTAGAAGCGTACATTTTTTTAAAGAAAAAATTGTCCTCTGTCAACTCATACTTGGCACCAAGAATAGTCAGCTGGCTATCCCGAACTGGCATAAAGGCTAGATAGTCATAGTCCGAGCGAGGTTCTAGCTGACTGGTCCCTTCTGGACAATAGGCAATCAAGTTTTGCCCATCCTCAATTTCTATTTGACGCATATAGGGTGCCAACTTAGGATTGCTAGGCAGAAAGACATTCGCCAACATATGGTCAATACGTCCACCCAAAGCACCGAAAATAGTGACCTCAGCCTGAGGATTTTTCTCAAAGATGGTTAAGAGAGCCAATTCCAGATCTGTATCATCCTTTTCTGGTCGGGCTTGGACAAAATACTGGGCACGTTTTTGAATCACCTGTCGCTCTTCTTCCGTCACAGAATCAAAATCTCCAACCGCTAGAGCGAGAGGCAAGTCTTCCTCCAAGACCCAGAGCGATCCTCGATCCACACCGACAAAAGCATCAAAATCCGTCCGATAATGTCCGCGGTCTCCGCCTGCAAAAACGGCAACCCTAGTCCAGTTGTTTTCTGAGAGTTTGTACTCGCTCATTGACATCTCCCTTAAAGACATAGGAACCTGCTACAAAAACGGTCGCACCAGCTTCTTTAGCTTGGGCAATAGTTTGATCATCAATCCCGCCATCCACTTCAATCTCAAAGTTCAAACCTTTTTCCTTACGAAGGGCAACCAACTCACGGACCTTATCCATGGTTTCAGGTAGAAAGGCTTGCCCACCAAAGCCTGGGTTAACTGTCATGACTAAAACTTGGTCAACTAGGTGAAGGACGTGCTTGATGGCTTCAACAGGCGTGCCAGGATTGATAACGACTGAAGGTTTAACTCCGAGTGAGCGAATTTTTTGGAGGGCGCCATGAATATGAGGCGTTGCTTCTACATGGATACTGATGATATCTGCTCCCGCACGCGCAAAGTCTTCTAAATGATGCTCAGGATTTGACACCATCAAGTGGCAATCGAAAACCATCTTGCTATGAGGTCGAAGACTCTCGACCACACCTGCACCAAAACTGATTTGTGGTACAAAGTGACCGTCCATAATATCGATATGGGCATATTCTGCCCCAGTTGCTTCTAGGCGTTTGATTTCACGTTCAAAGTTGGCATAATCTGCTGCCAGAATTGACGGAGCAATCTTGTATTGAGACATAGGTTTCTCCTTATTTTGGAATTTTTTTGCTGACCTTTTTATAGGTTTCTCTGCGATTTTCAATTTCGCTGAGAAATTGCAGGTAGTTGTCAAAACGGAAGGTTGCAATGGTACCCTCTTCAACAGCTGGCTTGACTGCACAAGACGGCTCATGGGTATGGGTACAAGTGCGGAATTTGCAGTCTCGACTGACACTAGCAATCTCTGGGAAGGCCTGATTGAGGTCTTCCACCGTTGATACTTCATAATCCAGTGATGAAAAACCTGGTGTGTCCGCGATTTTACCCCCATTGAGATTGTAAAAACTAACAGCTCGAGTAGTGTGGCGCCCGCGACCCAGACTGTCTGAAATTTCTCCTGTTTCAAGATTGAGATCTGGTGCGATTTTATTGAGAAGAGTTGACTTCCCAACACCTGTCTGCCCCATAAAGACTGTAACCTTGCCTGTTAACAAGGGCAGAAGTTCCTCTTTACTGGTCACAAAGTCATAGCCGATGTCACCATAGGTTTGTTGGTAAAAATCCAATTCTGACCTATCTTCCAACAAATCCATTTTGGAAATATAGACGATGGGATGGATGCCCTTGTGTTCCAAAAGAACCAAGAACCGATCCAGCAAATTGCTGTTAAAATCAGGTTCCTTGACGGACATGATTACTACAGCTTGGTCGATGTTGACAATGGGCGGACGAACCAGACTATTTTTTCGTTCATGAATCTTAAGGATATATCCCTCAGAGTTCTCCTCCGCAGAGAAATCTACCAAATCCCCAACGTAGGGAGTATGCCCTTTTTTACGGAAATTTCCACGCGCCCGTGTTTGATAAACCTGACCCTCACTCTCTACATAGTAGAACCCAGCCAAAGCTTTAATGATTTGTCCCTGCATCTTAGAGTCCTTGCCCTTTAAGTGCATCTGCTAGGCTGGCAAACTCTGCCAAGCTGAGAGCTTCCCCACGCACACTTGGTGACAAGCCTGCTTGGTCCAAAGCCTTGGTCAGCTTGTCCTTGACTTCTTCAGTCTTGCCAAAGTAACCTGTCAAGTTATTCCATAAGGTTTTACGGCGATGAGTGAAACTTGCCTTGGAAACCTTAAAGAAGAAGTTCTCGTCTCCCACTGCTACAGCTGGCTCTGGACGACGCACCATTTTCAAAATGGCTGAATCCACATTTGGCGCTGGCACAAAGACCGTACGAGGTACGATAAAGGCAACCTTGGCAGTCATGTAATACTGCACGGCGATTGACAAACTACCATATGCCTTGGTATTTGGTTGAGCCGAGATACGGTCTGCCACTTCCTTTTGCATCATGACCACAAACTCACTAAAAGGAATCCCACTCTCAATCAAGTGCATGAGAATAGGCGTTGTGATGTAGTAAGGCAAATTAGCCACTACCTTGATTGGCAGGTCAGGATTTTTAAAATTCTGGATATGTTGCGCCAAATCGACCTTGAGAATGTCCTCGTTAACCACTGTCACATTGTCAAAATCACGTAGGGTATTTGCCAAAATTGGCACTAAACGGTGGTCGATCTCAAAGGCCATGACTTGAGCTGCACGCTCAGCCAAAAACTCGGTCAAGGCACCAATACCTGGCCCGATTTCAATGACATTGACCTGGTCATCAATCTCAGCCGTATCCACGATTTTTTGTAGGATATTGGTATCCGTCAAGAAATTTTGCCCAAAGGACTTTTTAAAGGTAAAACCGTGACGCTCCAGCACTGCCTTGGTCACGCTATAATCTGCAATTCTCATCTATTCTCTTTTCTATTATCTGTTACTACTATTGTAACACATTCCCCTTGTATTTTGGGGGTGAAAATCATACCAAAAAAGAGGCTGGGACAAAAGTCTAGTCTTAAATATAAAAAGCGAACAAAACGAGTTATCTGACACTCAGAATTCTGTCTTGTTCGCTTTTTTGTCTAATCTATCGATTTTTAAAATTTATAATAAAGAATTCCTAAAATTAAAATCTTTTTGTCCCAGACTCTCTTGGAAATCTTTAAAGGGGGAATTAGCGCTTCTCTCGAAACATCCGTTCGAAAAAATCAGCTTCTTGATAACTTCGATTTTCAGGTAGGGTCAAATCTACATCCTCCTCCACATCGTCCACTGTCAATTCAACCATTTGAGGTAAATTTTTCAAACGATAATGCTTTTGCCTTTGCCCTTCAATGCTAGCAAAATCAAGCAAATAGCCATTTACTCGGATTTGAACCAAAAGGAGATGATTGGTCATATTTTCCATGATGAGAATATCTTCTAAACCACCTCTGGCACTCGGATAATCAGATACCCTGCGAATACGGATTTTTTCACACATGAGCAAGCTCCCTCATATCAATGATTTTATCGGCCTTATTCCAGACTAGGGGATTATGGGTCGCAATGATGATCATTCGATTTTCATCTTTCAAGCCCACCAAGAAATTCATAACCTCCTCTGAATTTTCAGGATCAAGAGCTGCTGTTGGTTCATCTGCCAAAATCAAGGGTGGATTTTTCAAAATAGTCTTCGCAAGGGCAACTCGTTGAGCCTCTCCCCCAGATAAAGTATAAATTTTTTGTTCTAAATCCAAATACCCTAGATTAACTTTTTCTAAAGCCTCCACTTGCCTTTCCAAACGTTCGACTTTTGAAATTTTTTGACCGACAAAGCCCAAATCCAAATTCTCTTTGATTGATTGGTTTTCTAAAAGGCCAAAATTTTGAAAGAGATAACCCATCTGGTCTCGAAAATACTCACGAGTGGGTATGGTTTTTAAATCTTTCCCCTGATAGAAAACCCTTCCACCATCTATCTTTTCTAGCTTTCCTAAGATATTCAGCAGAGTCGTCTTTCCGCTTCCACTCTTTCCGATTAAGGCATAAACCTTACCCTTCTCCAGCTTGAGATTTAAACCAGAGAAAATCGCACGATCATTAAACTTCTTTTCCAATCCTTGAATATCAATCATCTTATTTTCCTTTCAATACTGCCATGCTACCAGCTTCTTCTTTTTTATCCTGCCTTACTAAAATCAAGAGGGCGTTAAGCGTAAACAAAGCTACAACTAGTGCGCTAATCAAGCTATCTCCTGTCAAAATACTAGATAGGACTAGGCCAAGCAAGAGAACTCCTCCTTGCGCCAGTAAGTACTTGCCATGAAGCTCATAGATTGTCATGCCAGCAAGACGTTTAATCATAAGCTCCCGTCTGAACTGCTCAAAATAGAGAAGATTCATGGAATCAAATAACAAAATAGCCGTAGACAGAGTCAAAACAGTCCCAATAAGGAGAGAGTAAAACTCCACCCGTTTGTCATTTAGTACCTTGGCAAAAAATAGCTGACTTTTTACCAAGTAAGAGACCTTGTGATACAGACCTTGCTCTTTTAGAGCTGTGATGCTGTCTCCATATCGATCTAGTTTCAAGGCACTATTAGCCGTAGTTCCCCACAACATCCCTGCAACAGGTCTTGTTCCAGTCGCTTGCGGCGTTAGAACTACAATAATCGGATCTTTTAGGTACTGACGTGTTGTCTTGTACCCATCATTATAGAGGAAACGTTCCTGTCCTGTTTCTGTAAAAGCTAGCCTTAACTGTGGAAGGTAGTGTTTCTGACTCGTCACTTCTACACTTTCAGATGAAAATCTTTGCAGGTAATCTGTAAATAATCTTTGATAGTAGGCAGACTGCTCTCGCAAGCTCTCAGGCAAAATCAGCCCAAACTCTCCCTCAGACAAGTTTTGCATCTTATCCATAAACTCTGAAGAAACGGTAATCTTTTCTTCTATCAGATAGCGCGGTGAGACATAGATAACATTCCCTGACGGTGTGTAGTCACTGAGACGATTGCCATCTAGGTCCACTTCTGCTCCATCTGAGAAATTGTCAACATTGCTCATAATATAAAAAGAGTCTGTATTGGCTAACCGTTCTTCAGTAAATGTCTGCCACTCACGATTATCCTTACGCATTCCTTCTTCATCGGCAAATGCACTAGACCAACCAAAGGATAGACGGTAACGGTCTGAGGACTGGCTCCATTTATCGCTTGCCTTCTCCATCTCCTGCATTTCACGGTAGTGAGGTAGGAGAGTAGTTGCACTCGAGCCGACCACCAGTACGGCTAAGAGTTGCCCCACCATCATCAATGTCATCATACGTTTGAGAGGGAGTTTCCCTTTCAATAGATCCACCAGACTATTTTCTTGTAAACCAAGTAGATAGACGACACTTAGTAAGGTAGAAATCCCGGCCAGGATCAATCCATAAAGTAGAAGAGCAATGATGACAAGTTGCACCGTTGCCATAAACAAGGCACCTTGATACCAGAGAATCCCCAAGCCCAAAAGACTGGATACCAGTACCGAGAAAATAAGTTGTCTCACATCTTCTAACACCGGTCTGAGAGCAACCCCAAACAAGCTCTCACCAGCTATTAAGCGAATCCCTGCTTGACGAAGGGACTTGATCCGATAAATCAGGGTCAGACTCATAAAGGTCAGCAGAAAAATAGCTAGACTCAGTAGTCCCATTGGGGTAGCCGCCAATAATAAGACTATCGAAAATGGATCTTCTCCATTCGAAACAAAGCCTTGATAACCAAGTTCTTTCAAGGTGGTCTGTAAACTCACTCCATCCAAACTTCCTGACACAATCAAGTAAGACCCTAATAAATCACTCGTTTCTGCACTCTCCTTGGAGGAAATGGTCAGACCTGCTGGAAGCTTTCCCTGACCATAAGTGGCATAGGTAAAGCGTGTTTCTCCAGCTTCATTTGGCTCAACGATCCGACGGGCGATGAGACTATTTTGCTCTACCGCCAAGTGACTCAAAGCCTCTGTCACCTCTTCGCGACCAGCTACTGGTTGATTTATCACCATTCCTGTCACATCAACAGAGGGATAGTTACCAAATAAAATCTCTTCTCGATGGTCAACGGAAGTTATCACCATATAAAGCGATACCAATACCATTGAAATCAAAATAAATAAACGTTTCATCATTTCCTCCAAAAAGTTACTTGGTCACTTAGTGAGAAGGTGACCACAGTCACTGCGATGTTAAGAAGTTTATTAAGTTCTTTCTACTAGCAACATCTTCAAATATATTATATCCGTTTTTTCAAGAACTATCAAGGACGTCAATGTCCTTAAAATCTAACTATTCCATATTATTTTTGGCTCATATCTAAAAAACAGTCCTAAAGACGAACTTTAGAACTATTTCAATACTAGAACAAGGACATTTTTGTCACTGATTCACTATGTTTATAAATATTTTTTTAAATCTTCTTGCCATTCCTCTGTCAATTTCTTTACTAGAAATCCATCTCCAATTAGCTGCGCAAATGTTTTAGAAGACTGATAAAATGATTCAGCTAAACTAAAATCTCTTTCTTCTCTTAATGCTTGCTTCCACAAAAACATAAATACAAGAGGTTTCTTTTGATAATCTTGAGTTTTATCCATAATTTCTTGTAAACACGATAGATAATCATTAAAACAATCAGTTACTCCTACCTTTTCAAGACAACACATTCCTGAAATAAGAGTATCTCTAATTATAAAGTAATTCTCTATTTGAGTTACCTTCTTCTGTTCCAAAAGAAAGAGCATTAGCTTTTCGATTTGATTTATAAATTTGGCAAGATCTTTTCTAATAAGCATTTGATAAAAAAACAAACGAATCAACAACATATCATTTATTGAATAAGCTTCTTTTTCTATAATCTGAGGCATATGTTCCTCAAGTATTAACTCTGCATATTCAGGCCTTCTAGTTCTAGAAGTATCTAAACACGCCTGCAATACTTCACATGCTAATTGTTCTTCTTTAGGAAGATTATCAAAGTATGTTTTATAAATCTCTTCCAAACACGCTTCTTTCTTATCGTACTCCTCTTCTTTACCATAGATTGGTTCACGTAAAATCTGGTATTTCAATTCCAAATAAGCAGGAGGAAGAGCAGAAAAATCCGGCATAAGGCTATAAGCTGGAACTCCTAGCCGGCGAGCAATATAGTCTAACTTGGGCAAACTTGGTTGCGAAGCTCCACTTTCAATTCGCGACAGTTGACGAACCGTCAGTTCTTGCTCATCTCCACAAAAATCTGGACGACTAATTCCTTTTTCTATCCGAATCTCTTTAATTTTTTGACCAATTAACATCAGACGCCTCCTCTTCTACCTGCTTCGAAAAATACTGTGAACTTAAAAAATTGTAACAGTCACATCTTTCCTACTCATAAGATTTCATAGCTTCTTCCACTTCTGCCAAGGTGACCCCAAACAACTCTAAGCGCTTGAGGAGTTGCTTGCCGTTAGAATAGCCGATTCGGAGAGCCTCTCCCAGATATTCTCTACGCTTACGGCTGTCTGCCCCTGCTAGAAAACCAAGGCGAATCAAGTCGCTACGACTAATGTCAAACTGACTCTCATGTTCAAATTGTTCTGTCACCTGAGCTAGAGCCATTTTCAGGTCTTCATAACTGGCATGCTCAATTCCCAGGGAACGGCTCTTGGTTTTGGACTTAGGAATAGCTTCATCTCGTTTGAGGAAGGCATGCTGAACTGTTGGGATGGCCGTCATAATCATGCGGCGAATCCGCTCCCCATTAAAATCTGGGTCTGTAAAGACAATGACTCCATGAAGCTCATGTAGACGCTGAATACGTGCAATATCTTGCTCATTGATGGCAGAACCTCGTGTCTCATAGGTCTCTACATCGAAGTAACGTTTGAGATTGGCTGTATCATCGCGACCTTCAACCACGATGACTTGAGAAATTTTTTCTTTCATTACTTGCTGTCCAATCCAAAAATTCGTTCTGCATTTGCAGTCGTTGCTACCGCCAGCTCTTCTGTCGTCATCCCACGCAAGTCAGCGATAAAGTCCACTACATAGCGAGTATAGGCTGTTTTGTTTTCACGACCACGCTTGGGTACAGGTGCTAAGTAAGGTGCATCCGTTTCCACCAACATCTTGTCCAAAGGTAACTCTTTAGCTGCTTCTTGGATGTCAGTTGCTTTCTTGAAAGTCACCACTCCTGAGAAGGAAATGGTCATACCAAGGTCCACAAACTTCTCTGCCCACTCAAGCGTCCCTGAAAATGAATGCATGATACCACCACAAGGACCAACGCCCTCACTTTTGATAATCTCATAGGTATCTTCCAGCGCATCACGGGTATGGACAACAAAAGGTAAATTCAAGTCCTTAGATAGCTGGATCTGACTGCGAAAAACCTGTTCCTGCACCTCTTTTGGCGCTGTCATCCAGTGGTAGTCTAAGCCAATCTCACCCAAGGCAACTACCTTTGGGTGCTTGAGCTTGTCAAGCAAGTAGGCTTCAACCTCCTCTGTGTAGGTTCCAGCTTCTGTCGGATGCCAACCGATTGTCGCATAGAGTTGGTCATACTCATCTACCAACTCCAAGGCACGCTCAATCGTCGGTTTATCAAAACCCACAATATTCATCTGTGTCACACCCATCTCAGCAGCCAAGGCAATTTCTTCTGCCTCACGACCTGCAAATTCTTCTACATTCAAGTGTGTATGTGTATCAAAAATCATCTCTTCTAACCTCGTTTTCTATCTTCTATTATACCAAAAAAGAGGAGGGACCCCCAATTTTTCGGTTTCCCTCCTCTCTTTAATAGAGAGCTATTCTGCTAGCTTTTCTACTAGATATTGCCCATCTCCTGTCCCACAGTTAGAGACGAAAGAGACTGGTTATATTGATAGGATATCCCTTTTCAGCTAAAGTGTGTGATTATCTTGGGTTCTCACTTCTCTCACCCATCACTAGGATTGATGATTTCTCAAAATCCCCCTTATAATCTAACTTTAAGTAGAGAATAGAATTTTCTAGCTGTCCTATTTTCTACGTCTAGCCTTTCTTCCTAGCAAAGCAAAACCACTGGTTGCCGCCACTAGACCAAGACTAGCAAGTGCTGCACTTGATGCTGAACCTGTGTTAGGTAATTGTTTACCAGCAGGTGACTGGTAGGTAACATCTTGCATTGTTCCTGCAGTTGCTTGCGGTGCACTTGTTGCCTGAGGAGCAGCATTAGGAGCCACTGGTCTCTTAGGAACTGTAACCATGGCAATGGCTTGCACTCCAATCGTTTCTGCTTCCTTCACATCTTCCACAGTTTTCGCATTTTCAATCTCTTTGAGAGCTGCTTGTTTTTCTGCTTCCACTCTTGCTAAAAGTTCTGCTTTTTCTTTATCAGAAAGCGGTGCGCCTTTGATTTCATCCTGCTTGTCCTTGGCAGCTTTCTCAATGGCATTTTTAGCTGATTCTTTTTCAGTAGCTAATTGCTTAGAAGCTTGTGATTGAGCTGGGTTTTGTGAACCTGTGTGAGCTTGTCCGCCTGCCTGGCTACCACCGCCTGCATTCGCATCTGAGCTTCCAGTATTGCCTCCATTATCTCCACCTGGTGTAGTTTCTGGCTTATACTCTGGTGTAGCTTCTTGAGTTACAGATTCACCTTTGGCAGATTGTTGAACTGTATCTTTTCCTAGAATTGTCACTACTGAACCATCTGGGAATGTGATTGTTGCTGTACCATCTCCAGCTACAGTGATTGTCGCTCCGTCTAATGCTGAACCATTTGCTTGTAAAATAGCAACCTTAACTTTTTCTTTTTCTCCATCTGTTAAATGAGTTATATCTTTTACATCTACTCTTTGAGCAGGCGCTTTAACAGTTGATTTTTCAGCAGTCGGTTTAGTGCTATCTTGTGCTTTTGGATCTTGTGCTACCAATTGATTTCCTGGAATTGTAATAGCTGAACCATCTTTAAAGACGATTGTCGCTGTGCCATCTCCAGCTACTTCAACTTTAACATCGCTTCCGAATCCATTTGCATCTACTACAGCTTTTTTAACAGCTTCTTTTTCTGCATCTGTTAATCTTGTAGCTTCTGCTACTTTTGTAGGGGTAGCTGGAATGATTACTTTTGTCTTCTCTGCGATTGTTGGTTGCTCTTGTGTTGAAGTTTCCTCTTTTTGAACTACTAGACTGGTTCCTGGAATTGTATTGACTGAACCATCTGAGTATGTCAATGTCGCTGTGCCATCTTTAGATACCTTAACATCTGTCGCCGCTGGGTTGGCTGCTTGTACTTTAGCTGTTACTGCAGCTTGTTCCTCAGGTGTTAAGCTATGAGCATTTCCAACTTCTGTAGTTACTGGCACCACAGCTGGGTTTTGCGCAGCTTGTGTTGCAACTTCATTGTCAGTATCTTTGGCTACTACTAGACTGGTTCCTGGAATTGTGTTTACTGAACCATCTCCATATGTTAGCGTTGCTGTTCCATCTTTAGATACCTTAACATCTGTCGCCGCTGGATTTGCTTCTTGAACCTTAGCTGCTACAGTATCTTGCTCTGCCTGTGTCAAGTTGTGAGTATTTTCAACAGGTACAAAGTTTCCTGGAACTTGCGCCGGGTTCTTCTCTGCATCTGTCTGAACTTTTGGAGTTTCTTGTTTACTTCCTTTTTCAACAAGTTTATCCCCTGTTATTGTGTCTACAGATTTATCTGGATAGGTGATGACTACTGTTCCATCAGGTCTTACTTCTACTGTTGTTCCTGCTGGGAAGTTGTTCGCTTCTTCCACCGCTTTTTTAACCGTAGCTTGTTCTGCCGGTGTTAACTTAGTAGTATTTCCTACTTGTGTTTTTCCTGGGATAACTGGCTCAGTTCTTGACGCGATTGTTCCTGTTTCTTTATTAGCTGGAGTTACTAATTTATCTTTAGAAATCGTATCGCTTGAACCATCTTTATATGTGATAACAGCTGTTCCATCTGGTTTTACTTCTACCCTAGTTTCGTCTGGGAATGCATTAGCACCTTCGATGTTTTGACGAACTTGTTCTCTTTCTTCATCTGAAAGTTTTGCTGGATTTTCCACTTCCACTTTGTTTTCAGGAACTTTCGGATCGAATTTAGATGCAATAGAGCCATCAGGTTGAACTTCATTTATCTTATGAATACCAGCTTCTTTCGCCGCGTTGATTTCATCTTTAGATTGAGCTTTGTTGATGTCTTCAATCGCTTTGTCTTTGGCCTTATTGATTTCTTCGATAGCTTTTTGTTTCGCTTCGTCTGATAAATCTTTATTGTTCTTGATTTCGTTAATGCGTTTTTGAGCTTCTTCTAGTATTTCAGCTTTTGCTTTCGCTTTTTCTTCATCAAGATTTGTCACATCTGGTTTCTTAACTTCTGCATCAGCTTTTGGATTATATTTTTCAATATTTTCTTTAGCTTGATCTGCGATTTGTTTAGCTGTTCCTGCTGATGATGCTCCGTCAATAGCTTTGTTAGCATCTTCTTTAACTTTCTTGATTGCTTCTTCAGCTTTTTGTTTTTGCTCTTCAGTTAAGCCTGTTTCCTTCTTGATTTCATCAAGTTTTTTCTTAGCAGCATCTTCTACTTGTTTTTTAGCATCTTCTTTCGCCTTAGCAAGATCATTATCTTTATCAGCTGTGCCTAAGGAATCAACTACTTCAACCGGTACTTTTACAGTTACTTTAGTACCATCAGCTAGGGTTACTTCCACTTCTGCTTCTTTAGTTCCCGATTCTGTTGTAGTTGGTTTAAAAGTGATTTTCGCTGTTAGTCCATCAGCTAGTGCTAATTGTTTTAGGATTTCTTCGTCAGTTAAGTCTTTACCTTTTTCTACAGTTACTTTTCCGGATACTAAAGCAGTTTGTAGGTCTAACTCTGGCTTAAAGATACTTGTTGATTGCCCTTTGGCAGTTTGTACTACTACATCTTCTTTTGGTAGATTTCCGTTTGGAGTCTCAACATTTCCTTGATCATCAACCTTGACATCGTCCTTGTTTAAGCCTGGATTTGCTTCAACAATAGCTTTCTTAACATCTTCTTTTTCTTTGTCTGTTAAGTTATTCGAATCTTTAACTCCTACAGGTGTGACAGGTTTCTTCAAAGCTGATGTTACTACATCTTTTGCTGGTAAATTACCTTGTGGTGTTTCAACATTACCTTGACCATCAACCTTAACATCATCCTTGTTTAAGCCTGGATTTGCAGCCACGATAGCATCCTTAACAGCGTCTTTTTCTGCTTCTGTTAAGTTTTTAGGATCTTTAACTTCTACAGGTGTAACAGGTTTCTTCAAGGCTGGTGTTACAACTTCTCCTGCTAGTAAATTACCTCTTGGCGTTTCAACATTGCCTTGATCATCAACCTTGACATCGTCCTTGTTTAAGCCTGGATTTGCAGCTACAACAGCATCCTTAACAGCGTCTTTTTCTGCTTCTGTTAAGCTATGGACATCTTTAACAGGGACAAGTTTTGTCGGTTTCTTCAAGGCTGGTGTCACTACATCCTCTGCTGGTAAGTTGCCTTTTGGTGTTTCAACATTTCCTTGGTCATCGACTTTGATATCTTTATCTGTTAAACCTGGATTATTTTTAATAATCTCTTCTACAATCTTAGATTTCTCTGGTTCTGTCAGTTTAGATGGGTTGACAACTTCAACTGGGGTTGTTGGTTTCTTCAAGGTAGAAGTTACAACATCTTTTGCTGGTAAGTTACCTTGTGGTGTTGTGACATTTCCTTGATCATCGACTTTGACTTTATCCTCAGTTAAACCTGGATTTGCCTCTACAATAGCTTTCTTAACCGCTTCTTTTTCTTTAACTGTTAGGCTATTTGGATTTTCTACTTCAACAAGTTTATTTGGTTTATTTAAAACTGTTGTGACAACATCTTCTTTTGGTAGATTTCCTTTTGGAGTTTTAACATTTCCTTGGTTATCTACTGTAACATCACCTTTGTTTAAGCCTGGATTTGCTGCTACGACAGCATCCTTAATGTCTTCTTTTTCTTTAGTTGTTAAGTCATTAGGATTTCCAACTACAACTGGTGTTGCTGGTTTCTTCAAGGCTGGAGTTACAACATCTTTTGCAAGTAATTTATCGCCATTCTTAGTTGTTACATTACCTTTGTCATCGACTGTAATATCATCTTTGTTTAGACCAGGATTTGCGTTGGCTACAGCTTCTTTCACTTTTTCCTTTTCATCATTTGTTAAATGATTTGGATCAGCTACTACGACTGGTGTCGCTGGTTTGTTTAATGCTTGAACAACAACTTTTTCTGCTTCCAAGTAACCTTTAGGAGAAGCTACATCTCCCTTATCACTCACATAGACTTCAGATTCTTCTAATGAAGGGTTAGTCGCCACAATCGCTTTTTTAACAGCTTCTTTCTCTTCATCTGTTAAATGATTGATATCTGTAACCTTAACCTTTTCTTTTGGTGGAGTTAACTTTCTCTTAGCTGTTTCTGTAATATCTTGTGGAGTATGAACAGCAGCAATTTCTTGTCTACCTTTTTCTGTTGCTGATGCTATATCTTCTGGTGAAGTTGCATTGTTGATGTTTTCTTCGTGTGTTGCTTTAAGGTCATCAACTTGTTTCTTCAATGCTTCTTTTTCTTTTTTAGATAATGCATTGTCTTCATCAATTTCTGCCTTTTCAGCATCTGCTGCTTTTGTTAGGTCGGCTTTTGCTTTGTCCTTGTCAGTTGCTTTTCTTACAGGTACTTCGATTTCGTCTTTTGATCCGTCACCATAAGTAACTTCTACTACAACTACTTTCTTACCTTCATTTGCACCTGTTCCTTCCACAATTTCTCCGTCATTTTTGACTTGTTTGTCTGTCGGTTGTGGTTGGTCTTTTGGTACTTCTACAGCATCTGTAATAGCTTTTTTATCTGCTTCTGCTACTTTAGGAGCATTAGATGGGTCTACACTTACTGGAACTCCTCCTGCTTCAGTTACTGAATCTTTTACATTTGGAGTTGCTTTTGCAGCATCAGTCCCTTCTACTGGGACATTAACTACGTCTTTGCTTCCGTCTTCATATTTTACTTCTACTTTGACTACTAATTTGCCAGTTTCATCTGCTACTACTTTTCCACCGTCAAGTAATGTTTTTTCTGTTACTTTAGTTCCTTCTGGTACTTTTACAGCATCTTTAACTTTTTGTACATCTTCGTCTTTTGTTACTTGCGAATCTTTGACAGGTGTTTCGCTTAGTTTCGCTGTGTCTGCTGTTGGTGTTGTTGTCGCTGCTGTATTGCCTTCTACTGGGACATTAACTGTTCTTGTAATACCATCATGAATTACTGTTACTGGTACTACTTTCTTACCGTTCTCATCCGCAATAGCTCCATATTCTACAACATAAGTATTGTCTAACGTTTTACCGTTTGCAGTTAGTTTCGCTTTAACAGTCGGCTGATCTTTTTCAGGTAATGAGTCTCCAGCTTTAGGTACAACAGATATTTTTGCTGCTCCATCTTTCACCGCTAAAGTAAAGTCTTCCGCTTTACCTGATAAAGCTAAACGTGCTTGTTGTAATTTATCAAGAACATCATCCACCTCTGGTTGAGTAGCATCTTGTTTGTCATACACCTCTTTAGCTTTTGCTAAAGCATCATCATAAGCTTTTTTCTTAACGACATCTGTTTCTTTAGCATAAGCTGGTGATTTTTTAACGTCATCAGCTTTATTGATTTCTACTTTCAAAGCATCTTTAGTCACTGTTTCAGGTGCTTTTTCTCCTAACCCTTCGATTGCCTTTCTTAACTCATCAATCAATCGTGTTACTTCTGGCACATCAGCTGCTGCTTCATCTTTTTCAGCATTTTTATCGGCTACTCTCTCAGCAGCCTTTTTCACTTGGTCAAAAGCTTTTTTCTTAACGACATCTACATTAGCTCCAGTATATTTATCAGATTTCTCAACTTCATTAGCTTTATCCACTAATCCTTGTAAAATCTCCATACGTTTATCTAAATCTTTAGCTCTTGCTACGATATCTTCAATCAACTCTTTTTCAGTTGCTTCTTTGACTAAGTCTACAAAGTTTGTTTTTTGTATTTTATTCAAATGAGTTAATTCATCAATCGATTTAATCGCTTCATCACGAATTGCCTGGACTTTTGCTTTCGATTCTGCATCTTTGATAATATTGTCCAATTGACCTTTTGAAGTTGCACTATCAATCGCTGTTTTATATTTCTCTCTATCAGCATCTGACAAACCAGGAATTTGATCTATTTTTTTCTTATATTCGTCTTTTAATTTATCAGCTACATCTTTAGCTTTTTGGGATTCATTGGTAGCCTTTTGTTTCTCGGCCTCTTCTAGAATCTTTTCTATATCCTTAATAGTTTTAGCATCTTCAATTCGCTTTTTATAGTCATCAGCTGTTGGTTTTTTTAAACTATCTTTAATCTTTTCAATTTGAGAGCTTGCTGTTTTCTTAGCTTCCGTTAAGTTATCTCCTGAAGCCGTTGTTAAAATTTTATCTAATAAACCTTTGGTGTATTCTAACGCTTTAGTTCCTGTCCCATCATTACCGTCTTCTGGATCTGTAATTTTTTGATCATTAACTTGTTTAACAAAACCTTCTTTTTGTTCTTTCGTTAGATATTTTAGTCCATTAATTTTTTCTTTTATTTCACGTTTTTTAGCTTCAAATCCAGCTTCATTATCTGAATTTCTAGCAATAGCCACATCTACAACACTATTAATAGCTTCTTGAGTTGTTTTCCCGTCCAATTGATTTTTGAAATATTCTTTTTCTTTTGTTGATAAATATGACAGATTTTCAATTGCTTGTTTTCCTTTTGCAATCGCTTCATCTGGATTGAAAACTTTTACAGGTGTTGCTGGTTTTTGTTTGAATAAATGATCTTTGGGAATTGCAAAACCATTTGGTTGTTCCCCTTGATATAAATATCCTTTACCATCTTGTTTACTAATTTGAATATTTTTACCTATGAAGTCTTTTGAGGTCTTTTCCTCTCCTACATCCGTAATTTTCCATTCTCCCTCTTCTTCAACATGAGTCATACCGTTCGTATCGTAAAAACGTTTTTTTGCTCCTGCAATATCTTCATCCGTCAATCTATTATAATTATCCACCTCATATGGCTTATACTGATATTTATAATCTTCCGGTCCCGCTACCCCTGTTGTACTTGGATCTGATTTCTCATACACAAGTGATGTCCCTGGAATAGTATCTTGTGAGCCGTCTAGGTATGTAATTGTTGCTGTACCGTTATCAGAAATACTAATACTGCTATCCTCCGTTGCATTACCTCCTTCATCTTTCTTTACATTTTCTATGAATTTATTATGAGAGTTCTCTGGAATAGCCTCACTTTTAGTGTCTTGGTTTGCTTCCCAAATTTTATTTTTCAGTTCAGCTTTTTCTTTATCTGATAATTTCTTTTCGTTCTCTACCCCTATACGTTTAGGAAGTTTAGGTTCAAATAATTCTTTGTCTTGATATAGTACTGGAACTGTCACTGTCAATACTTTAAAACGTTGACGTTCTGAACCTAAGTGTCCAATTCTAACCCCAGCTCCAAAATCTAATGTATATCGATCATTTTTCAAAGTAGGGTCTATCACTCGATACTTTACAACCATCGTAGCAAACTGATTAGTCGCTCTTTCCCAGTCAGAATAAATACTCTTTGTATTTCGTTTGAAAGCATCAAAAATCCCCTGATCGGTCGGTGTTCCTTCTACAGGTGTCCCTACTCTATGCTCAAACATACTATCAAAAGTATCGCGATAAATGACACCTGAACTATCCTCCTCTCCAGTGACATCATTATATCGTTCCCATTTATCAGTCTGTCCAGCTCCCATGCTTTGGGCATCTTGCTTATTTTGATAACGAGATGCTACCTTATTAGAAACAGAAACCCAAGGAGAATCTTGTTTCCAACTAGTCATGACCCTATTTGTACTAGTCGTTTTTAATTGAATCTCTACTGGCTCACTCAAACCAATTGGCGTTGTAAACCAAAAATCAGGACGGCCTCCTCCGTAGTGTACATCGTGGTTGTTAACACCTTCAAAACCACCGTTATATTTATAAGTTACTGTTACATAAGGATTTGTTTTGCTATATTGTGACCAATCCACATTTATATCAATTTCTTTATCTACATTGACAGTTTCATGAACTCCACTTCCAGTCGCTTCAAAAGGAGTATCTCCTACATTTGTATATAAAGTCGTGACGTTTCCATCTTGTGTATCTCTTGAATAATACAAGGCCGCATCTACGATATTTGGGTTCATAGCCACCCCAACTAAAGATGCCCCTATCAAACACGACGCCGCTCCAAAGCTAAACTTTCTAATCGAAAACTTTTCCACACGCTGCCACATTTGCTTGGAGCGTTTCTGCGTTCTCTTATACTTCATTCTTTGATCTCCATTTTTTATTTTTATTTCTTCTTATTCAAAAACTAATACACTATAATACAATTTTATTATAATATATCTACTTTAGGCAATAAGAATACACGTACATTATATCATAAAGTCCCCCCCCCCCGTCCACTTTTAGCCTCATTTTTACTTTAATTAAAATATATAGAAATTTACCCTATTTGCTATCGTTTTGTCACTAATACCTTATACAGATTTATAAATTTTAATCGATTCTCATTCAAAAACATAAAATAAGTCATTCTAGGTATCTGAAGCCCTATCCCCTCCACTTACTTCATCAAAAATAAAAAATAAAGCAAAAACCCTACCAGAATCAAAAGCGTCTGGTAAGGTTTTTCTCTGAATATAGTCACTATACTTAACTAAAAAGCATGACTAGCAATATTATTGAATATGGTTAGCCAAATCTTCCTGAGCTTTTTTATTTGACTCAGCTTTTTCTTTCAGCCATTTATCATAGAGTTCCTGGTACTGTTTAGCAGTTACCGGCTCTTTTTGCAGTTCAACATATTTGTAGTTATCAGCATCTCCCTTATGACCAACGAACGAGAAGGCTCCTGTGAACGGTACAGTCTTACGGAAGATTGGGTTGGCTCCGCCACTTTGAACTGGTAGGAAGAGGGCACTGTCAGTCAACCAAGCTTGTACTTCAGCAAATTTTTCATAACGAGCCTGAGTATTTTCAACTTCGCTATCTGCTTCATCTAGTAACTTTTTGTAAGCAGAAAGTCCAATTTTTTCTTTTACTTCATTATCTTTTCCAGCAGTCAAACCAATATTGTTAAGCTGAGAACCTGACTCTGGATCCAAGAGATCAAGATAAGTTTTCGGATCTGAGTAATCTCCGCTCCAACCTGAAATATCAATGTCATAGTCCTTTTGTTCAGCTGTATCTGCAAAGAATGTAGCTTGATCCTTCTCGTCTGGAGAAAGTTGAATCACGTCAATCACAACGTTGTCCGCCCCAAGGGTTTCTTCCACTGTCTGCTTAAAGGAACTTGCTTGTTGCACATCTAACTTGGCCGTCTGGTCAACCGGCATATCCAAATGGATTGGGAAAGTCACGCCTTCTGCTTGCAAGGTTTCTTTAGCTTTAGCAAATGCTGCCTTGGCTTTTTCAGCATTCAAAAAGGCAGGTTGCGCATCATTCAAATTGATATTCGACCACTCTGTACCATAGTTAATGATCTTTTCATTGACAACATCTCCAAAGTTTTTACCACCGATTTGGACAAAATCACTTGGGATAAGCGTGTTACGCAAGATACGGTCTGCTCCATCTTCACCATTTGTCTGCGCTGCATAAGCATGACGGTCAAAGGCAAAGTTGACAGCCTGACGAAAATCCTTATTTTGCATGGCCGCAAGTGAATCTGTCTTTTCTTTATCAGACTGTTTCATGGTCTGCTTGTAACTTTGACGATTAACATTAAAGAGATAATAGAAGGTAACTGAGTTCTGCGGTGTATAGGTAATCTTGTCCTCATTCCCTTTTTTCAACTGATCAAACACTGAGCTTGTCGGGAAGATACGACCGTCCGAGTAGTTCCCTTCCAAAAATCCTCTCGCCAAACTATCTTGGTCAGAACCGTCAAAGAAAGAGAGCTTCACTTTCTCAATTTTCACATTGTCCTTATCCCAGTAATTAGGGTTTTTATCAAATTCAATCAAAGATTTTGATGAGAAAGATTTAAACAAGTAAGGACCATTTGACAAGATACTGGATGGTGTTACACTTCCAAAATCATCTCCCTTAGATTTCAAAAAAGCTTCATTTACAGGACTCAAAATGCCCCCAGTAGTCTTAGAATTCCAGTAAGATTCCGGCTTATTCAAAGTATATTGAAGAGTATAGTCATCCACTGCCTTAACACCAACAGTTTCAAAGTCAGATGTTTCCCCCTCAACGTAGTCTGCGAGGCCCTTGATAGAGTCTTGGACCAAGTACAAGTTTTCAGCCTTTTTATCAGCTGCATACTTGAGACCTGTCACAAAGTCATGAGCCGTTACATCCGCATACTCTTCGCCCTCTGAAGTGTACCATTTCGCCCCCTGACGGATCTTATAAGTGTAGGTCAAACCATCTTTTGACACCGTCCATGACTCAGCCATAGATGGAATGAGATTACCATACTTATCATTTTCTAACAAGCCATCAATCAGGTTAGTCGTGATACTAGAAGTGGAACCACGTGTTGACGTAATGTAGTCCAAGGTATCAGGATTACTAGTAAATACATAAGAGTAGATTTTCTCAGCATTACTAGATTGGGAAGACCCACACGCTGCTAAAGCTAGACCTGCTGTCAAAGCCATAGCTCCAAAAAGCATAACTTTTGATTTCTTCATGATTATTCTCCATTTTTTACAGTATGTGAAATATTATACACCATTTGAGGGAAAATATAAAGCCTTTTTGAACTTTTTTACAAAAATAAAAATCAGTAGACTCGAGTTCCTACTGATTTTTGTTATGGTTCGTTTGGATTATGCAGCCAAAACTTTGCGTCCTTTACGACGACGAGCTGCCAATACGCGACGACCGTTTTTAGTTGACATACGGTTACGGAATCCGTGTTTGCGCGCACGACGAAGTTTACTTGGTTGATAAGTACGTTTCACGATGAATACCTCCTCATAGATTTTGTATTCGTTTAGCCGGCTATAAAGTGATCAGTTACTAAACATACTTTACTATTCTATCTGATTCTTTCACTTTTGTCAATAGCTCTAGGCAAATGTTTCCAGCTTTTTCGAATGTAAGTCCTATCTACGATACTGTTTCAAGAAACGAGTCATCTTTTCTTGGATTTGGGCTAACTCATCAACACGAGGAAGGTAAACGATACGGAAGTGGTCTGGTTCTTTCCAGTTAAAGCCACGACCATGCACCAAGAGAACCTTTTCCTGCTTCAAGAAATCAAGAACAAACTGCTCATCATCATCGATACGGTACATATTGCGGTCGATTTTAGGGAAGATATAGAGCCCAGCCTTGGGTTTAACCGCAGACAAACCTGGAATCTCTTGAATGGCATTGTAAATGAAATTTCTTTGCTCATAAATTCGTCCACCAGGAAGGAGCAATTCATCGACCGACTGGTGACCACCCAAGGAAGTTTGTACGACTTGTTGGGCCAAAACGTTAGAGCAAAGGCGCATATTGGATAGCATATTGAGCCCTTCGATATAGCCCTTGACATGAGTCTTAGGTCCAGACAAGACCATCCAACCCACACGGAAACCAGCGATACGATGGGATTTTGATAGACCATTCATGCTGACACAGAAGACATCTGGTGCCAAGCTAGCCACAGGCGTATGCACATGTCCATCCATTACCATACGGTCATAAATTTCATCCGCAAAGATAATCAAATCGTTTTGACGGGCAATCTCAATAATCTCCAACAAGAGTTCCTTAGGATAAAGGGCTCCAGTTGGATTATTTGGATTGATAAGGACGATCGCCTTGGTATTGGAAGTGATTTTTGACTTGATATCGTCAATATCTGGATACCATTCTGCAGCTTCATCACAGATATAGTGAACGGCATTTCCTCCAGCTAGGCTGACAGCTGCTGTCCAGAGAGGATAATCTGGCATTGGCACCAAGACCTCGTCTCCATTGTCCAAAAGCCCCTGCATGGACATGACAATCAGCTCACTGACACCATTTCCAAGGTAGATATCATCAATATCTACGTTTGGGAATTTCTTCAATTGGCAATACTGCATGATGGCCTTACGGGCTGAAAAAATCCCTTTGGAGTCAGAATATCCTTCACTATCACGCGCATTCATAATCAAGTCATGAATGACCTCATCTGGCGCTGTAAAGCCAAATTCTGCTGGATTTCCTGTATTCAGACGTAAAATCTTTTCTCCATTTGCTCGCATCCGCATGGCTTCTTCCAAAACAGGGCCACGGATATCATAAGCAACATGCTCTAACTTACTAGACTTGTTATATTCTTTCATCTTGTTTCCTCAATTCATCGAGATAGTAACATTATACCACTAGAAAGACAATGCGACAAGTTTGCTGAAATGTGTTACTAAAATCCTACAGAAGAAAAGCCTCGCTAAAAGCGAGGTCAAGACAGGGGAGATAGCAGGTATTTTGCGAAAGACATATCACATACCAAAAGATAAACCTAGAAAAAGTAAGCCTAAAAAGGAGTCATAGAGAAGATTGAACATGAGGAAAAGCCCCCATATCATCAAGTAATCCCAACGCCCACTTCGTTTTGCAACCAGGAATAAGATTAGATGGTAGAGTACATGAAAGACTAAAAATCCGATAAACCCTGGATAAAGAAACGGTACCAGACTCTCTAATTGCCAGATCATGACAACTTCTACCAAGACTGAAACTAGGATGATTCCATAATAAAGGAAATTTGATGTTTGAAAAGAGTTTTTCATCATTCTCCCTCCCTTCACTTCTTTCCTGCTATCCTTTCTTTTATTTTATCATATATTTATATAGATTTTAAGCACTAACATTCTTTTGAAAAATACTTTTTTTGCTTTACTTCTATAGTGAAAAGGTTTACAATGATAGTAAGAAAATTTCAGGAGGTTTCATTATGGCACAACGTTACCAAAATATTATGGTCGCAATCGATGGTTCTAAGGAAGCGGACTTGGCTTTTATCAAAGGAGTTCATTCTGCTCTACGAAACGACGCTAAACTCACCATCGCCCATGTCATTGACACACGCGCTCTCCAAAGCGTATCCACCTTTGATGCTGAAGTTTACGAACAACTCCAAGTTGACGCTGAAAGTCTGATGAAAGAGTACGAAAAACGTGCTAAAGATGCTGGTGTGGCAGATGTTCATATCGTCATTGAAATGGGAAATCCAAAGACCCTACTAGCACGTACTATTCCAGATGCTGAGGAAGTGGACCTCATTCTAGTTGGCGCAACTGGTCTCAACGCCTTTGAACGCCTCTTGGTCGGCTCTTCATCTGAATACATTCTCCGCCATGCTAAGGTCGATTTGCTGGTTGTGAGAGAACAAGAAAAAACCTTATAATTACAAAGAAAAGGAGCTCAGCGCTCCTTTTTGTTTACTATTTATACTCTTCGAAAATCTCTTCAAACCACGTCAACGTCGCCTTGCCGTAGGTATGTTACTGACTTCGTCAGTTTCATCTGCAACCTCAAAACAAGTGCTTTGAGCAACCTGCAGCTAGTTTCCTAGTTTGCTCTTTGATTTTCATTGAGTATTATTTCTCTCTTTATGACGTTCATAAGCCTTAAGCTGGCGCTGCAGTTCCTTTTTAATAGCAGGTTCTGGAGCATATTTTTCTTCCCAATCATCTGGTTTTAAGATTTTGTGGGTCACTGGATCAAAATGAGCCTTGCCATCTGGAAAAATTTTCCCCATATTGGCCTGATGAACAATATCAAAAATACGTTCTGGGTCCACTCCCATCAAGACAAAACTGCCATAGGTGAAGTAAAGTGTGTCAATCAAGGCATCCACCTGCCCTATCAAATCTTGCTGGGCAGGCGTCTTCTTGGCTACCTTATCTGCCGCCTTATCAAGAGCTTGATGAAGTTGCGATAGAGCTTGACCAAAGTCCTCTTCAGAAGGGCTGGCAGCTCGAACAAACTCCACCAATTCTTCTATTTTAAAGCCAGCCCTGTGGGTTGCACCTTCTAAATCCCAAGCTCGAGGTTCTTCTTGGGTTCGTTCATCCATCATGTGGTGGAAGGTCTTGACCTTATTGAAATGATAGTCACGGCTGACAAAGACTTTTTCTGAGGCCAGAACACCAAAATGTTCCAAGGCCTTGTGGATTCCGTCTTGCTGATTGCTAGTGGTGATGTGCTTGGCAACTTCCTTGACACTGCTACTACCATTTCCCATAGCGACCGACATACCGACACCTGCCAGCATTTCTAGGTCGTTATCTGAGTCACCAAAGGCCATGACTTGGTTGAGGTCAAAGCCGTATTCTTTTCCGACTCGGCGTATGCCTTCCAATTTAGAGTTTCCTTGATTGATGACATCCGCTGCAAATGGATTGCTACGTGTCAATTTCAAGTCTTCAAAATCAGCTGCCGCCTTCTCAGATTCTTCTGGCGTCATCAGCATCAAAACTTGGTAGATAGGCTGATTCATCAGATGAAGCATGTCTTCTTCCTTTTGGGGAACAACCTTGCTGACCATTCGATTAAAAGACTGACTCACTGTCCGAGTTAAAACAGAAGGAACGAAGCGACTGATTCGTTGGGAAAAAGTTCCCAGACCAAAAGACATGATTTTGGAACCTAACATGGCATCCTTAGTCCCTAAGGCAATCTCCTTGCTCTCTTTTTTAGCATAGCTAATTAGATGGCGCAAATGTAACTTGGAAATAGGGCTCGTGAACAAGACTCTGTCTTTAGTAAAGATATACTGGCCATTATAGGTTACCGCAAAGTCCAGATCCAAATCGTCCATCAATTCCTTAACAAAAAAAGGTCCTCGCCCTGTCGCTACGCCAACTAGTACCCCTTGCTCTTTGACAATCTTAATCGCGTCCTTAGTGGATTTCAAAACACTCTTGCGATCGTTGACCAAGGTTCCATCGATATCAAAAAAAACAGCTTTGACTTCCATCCTATCCCAATCTCCCCTTTTGTGATACAATGATTATACCACATTTCAGAAAGAGTGAGTAAATCATGCCTAAGAAAATCCTTGTTTTACATACAGGTGGGACTATTTCCATGCAGGCCGATGCTTCTGGCGCTGTTGTGACGAGTTCAGATAATCCCATGAATCATGTGTCCAACCCACTTGAAGGAATCCAAGTCCACGCCTTAGACTTTTTTAACCTGCCAAGCCCCCATATCAAACCCAAGCATATGCTGGCTCTCTACCAGAAAATTAAAGAGGAAGCAGATAACTACGATGGAGTGGTGATCACACACGGAACCGATACTTTAGAGGAAACAGCCTATTTCCTTGATACCATGGAAGTTCCCCATATGCCTATCGTTCTAACAGGGGCAATGCGCAGCTCCAATGAACTCGGCAGTGATGGTGTTTATAATTATCTGAGTGCTTTAAGGGTGGCTAGCGATGACAGGGCTGCTGATAAAGGAGTTTTGGTCGTTATGAACGATGAAATCCACGCTGCCAAGTATGTTACCAAAACGCATACAACCAACGTCAACACCTTCCAGACTCCAACACACGGACCACTTGGTCTGATCATGAAACACGAAATCCTCTACTTTAAAACAGCTGAGCCTCGTGTCCGCTTTGACCTTGATCACATACAAGGCTTAGTCCCTATCATCTCTGCTTATGCTGGTATGACAGATGAGCTGATTGATATGCTGGATTTGGAACAATTGGACGGTTTGATTATCCAAGCCTTCGGAGCTGGTAATATTCCCAAAGAAACGGCTCAAAAATTAGAAAGCCTTCTGCAAAAAGGAATCCCAGTCGCCCTGGTTTCACGATGCTTTAACGGTATCGCTGAGCCTGTTTATGCCTACCAAGGTGGGGGCGTGCAGTTGCAAAAATCAGGCGTTTTCTTTGTTAAAGAACTTAACGCCCAAAAAGCCCGCTTGAAACTCCTCATTGCCCTCAATGCCGGACTAAAAGGACAGGCTTTGAAAGACTATATGGAAGGCTAAGTCTCTTCGAAAATCTCTTCAAACCACGTCAGCGTCGCCTTGCCGTATGTATGGTTACTGACTTCGTCAG
>NZ_VMLI01000015.1:56081-61739 GCF_013276625.1 Streptococcus sp. 9903
TGCAACCTCAAAACGGTGTGTTGCGTAGCCTTCAACAAGCCTCCTAGTCCGCTCTGTGGTATTCATTGAGTCAACATCTCTTGTTTAAGAGCACAAAATCAGGAAATCTTCACGATTCCCTGATTTTTTCTATTTCCGTTTTCGTGTTGAACGACGTTCTGTCAAACCATGAGGTAAGAGAACTTCACGTTCTTCCAACTCTTCCTTGTGCATAATCTTGGTCAACATACGCATACTAATGGCACCAAGGTCATAAAGAGGTTGGGCAATCGTTGTCAAGTTTGGACGGGTAAAGCGTGAGATTTGTGAATCATCACTAGTAATAATTTCAAAATCTTCTGGCACAGAAACACCCTTATCAGCCAAACCGTTCAAGACTCCTGCTGCCAACTCATCACCTGTCACAACTGCTGCAGTTGCATTTGATGAAATCAAACGCTCTGCCAAGGCGTAACCATCATCATAGCTATACTTAGATTCAAATACCAAACCTTCACTATAAGCGATTCCTGCTTTCTTCAAGGCTTCCTTGTAGCCAACTAAACGAACCTTACCATTGATGTCATCCACTAGCGGACCGCTAACAAAAGCAATACGTTCATTTTCTTTAACAAGGTAACTCACTGCATCAATCGTTGCTTGCTTATAGTCAATGTTGACACTTGGCAACTGGTGCTCAACATCGACAGTTCCTGCGAGAACAATCGGAGTACGTGAACGCGAAAATTCTGAGCGAATTTTATCTGTCAAGTGATAACCCATAAAGATAATGCCATCTACCTGCTTTGAAAAGAGGGTATTGACAACAGAAACTTCTTTCTCGTTATCTTCATCGCTATTAGCTAGGACAATATTGTACTTGTACATTTCTGCAATATCATCAATCCCCTTAGCCAAACTCGAAAAATAACCATTGGTAATATTTGGAATCACAACACCAACAGTAGTTGTCTTTTTACTTGCAAGACCACGCGCAACTGCATTTGGACGATAATCCAAACGATCAATTACCTCTAGCACTTTTTTACGGGTATTCTCTTTTACATTTTTATTGCCATTGACCACACGGCTGACCGTCGCCATGGAAACACCCGCTTCACGAGCGACATCATAAATGGTTACTGTATCATCTGCATTCATTCCTTTTCCTGCCCTTTCTATCCCACACATTCTTTTACAAGTAGAGGCACCGATTGAAACTCTATATCTACTTACAAAAGTGAAGATGTGAAAATTTCGTTTTCATGTTTCTACTTATTCCATTCTATCACTAATTGTAAACACTTTCAAGTGTTTTTTGAAGATTGATTGAAAAAATTTCATAGAAAGCCTAGGTTTAGCTCTTGCTACCACCTTAGAGTAAACAAAAAGGAGGAAACCAAGCCCTCCTCAAGTTACAAAATTGTTTGATTAAATAATTTCAATTTTAGCACATAATGGTTTTCGCATTATGATAGTATCACAACCAACCAGATTCTTTCGC
Organism: Streptococcus sp. 9903; assembly: GCF_013276625.1. Classification (NCBI taxonomy): domain Bacteria; kingdom Bacillati; phylum Bacillota; class Bacilli; order Lactobacillales; family Streptococcaceae; genus Streptococcus; species Streptococcus sp. 9903. The sequence continues at coordinate 57,565 of NZ_VMLI01000015.1, forward strand.
GATATTAGCTGCCTCTGTTCTATTACCTGCATCTAGTTTTGAAAGAATATTGGTGACATAGTTTCGGACTGTTCCGTTTGATAAATAAAGTTGATCTGCAATTTCTTGGTTAGAGAAGCCCTGAGCAATTCCCTTTAAAACTGCGATTTCTTGTTCTGTTAATGGATTGGGATGCGTCATCACCACTTCCATCAATTCAGGCGAATACTCCTTGCCTCCTTCGAGGACAGTATGCAAAGTTTGCATGAGGTCTGCAATGCTTCTTTCTTTTAATACATAAGCATCTACTCCAGCCTTGACTGCACGTTCAAAGTAACCAGGGCGCTTGAAGGTCGTCACCACAACCACCTTTGTTTCTAAATTTTCTGCTCGTATCCACTCCAAGACTTCAAGACCTGTCTTAACAGGCATTTCTACGTCAAGGATAGTGATATCTACAGACTCCTTTTCTAATAGTTCGATTGCTTCTTGCCCATTTTTGGCTTGAAGGACAGACTCCACATCTGGTTGAAGCGTGAGCAATTGACACATGGCATCTCGCAACATACTTTGATCTTCTGCGACTAATACTTTCATCTACTTTCTCTCCTTATAAGGTAGTCGAACCTGCACTTCCGTTGGGTGTTTCTGACTGATTACACTTACTTCTCCTGAAAATGGAAGGACACGATCTCGGACTGTATGGAACTCATCTCCTTTTATAGAAGCGAAGCCACAGCCATCATCACTTACTGTTAGAATGAGTTCCTTCTCTGTCCGTTCTAATTTTAAGTAAGCTTTAGACGCTTGGGCATGTTTGATGATATTGGTTACTAACTCAAGCAAAATCATGGAAGCCGTTGACTCCAATTCCTGAGTTAAGCTAGCTGTATCTAGTTGATTAGCTATTTCCACCTCAATTCCAGCAATTTCTAACATCTTTTTCACAGTCTCTAGTTCGGATGTCAAAGTTCTAGACTTAAGATTTTCCACAATGGTTCTCACTTCATTCATGGAATCCTTGCTGATCTGGTGAATTTCTTTTAATTCCTTTTCTACCTGTGGATAAGCCTGCATTTGAAATAACTGCAAGGCTAGATCAGTTTTAACACTTAGCATGGCAAAGGTATGTCCCAGACTATCATGCAAATCCTGACCGATACGACTGCGTTCATTTTCAGCAAGCAATAGATTTATCTGGGCATTTTGCTTAGCCTGTGCTTCTTTCAAATCCTCCACAATCCGAATCCGAACCAAGCCAAAAGTCATTAAATCGACAAAAGCAAGAATTACAAGTAGATAGAATAGAAACTCAACTTCGAGTTTCTGAAAAATCAACAGTTGGCCCACAACAAGGACTTGAGCAAGAAGAAAAGTCCAGACATGTAAAGACTTTAAACCACCTACGCTGAAATGATAACTTAAGAGATTGGATAGGAAAAAGAAAAACCAGATATAATTAACAGCAACAAAGGCAGTATTCCCAACTACATAAGTCAGCATGATGCCCCAATATAGCCAAGATAGGCGCTGGCTCTTAGTTGTTAAAACACCCAAATACGCTACTACAAATAGAATATCAATCAATAAATGCCAGGCAGAGAGCCACCCAGTCACTACAGGTAGGATGGGGAAAATCATAAAAATTAAACTAGCCCAAAACATATAGTGTATGCTTTTCAGTCTTTCAAGCATTAAGCATTCTCCTTATGACCTTGAAGGTAAATGGTCAAACCAAACAAAACTGCTGAAAAAACAAGTAGATAAACTGTGGCTGATAGATTGATGCTACCCTCGTTTAAGAAGGTCTTGAGCAACTCCATCAACTGATAAGTTGGTAGGCACTTCCCGATTGCTTGCATCCAGTCTGGAAATAAAGAGATGGGCATCCAGAGTCCACCTAAAACAGCCAAGCCTAGATAGAGAAGATTGCCCACGACAGACATCAGCTGACTAGAAGGCAAGAGTGTCAAGGTCAAGCCAAGCGCTACAAAAGCTACACTTCCTACTATCAGCAAGAACGCAGCCCCAATCCAGCTTCCTAAAGACATATCCACACCTCTTACAAAATGCCCAACTGAGAAAACAACCAGAATTGAGACCAAATAATCAACCATCATACTTGTTATATTTGATAGATAATATTCTACCATATTTACAGGGCTATGACGTAATGTTTTCTGCCAGTTGTTGATTTTATCGGTATGTAAGACAGCTGGGAATGAAAAGATAGCTGTCGACATCATGGAAAAAGCTGTCATGGAGATGAGGTAGTCACGCATAAAATTATCTGGTCCACCAGGTGTGTCCTGGTACATGCCTGAAAAGAATAAATAGAAGGCTGTCGGCATCCCTACGGATAATAGATAATAGACTAATTGTCGTTTGGTCAATAAAAATTCTATCTTGTTTAGTGCAATCTATCGTTTCATCTTAGTCATCTCCTTTTTGCGTTTCTTCAAAGATTGTATCCAGCAAACTACGATTATTAACTTCGATTTCTTGTATCCTACATCTTGCTTGGGCTAATAGCTCCCAGAAAGCATCTGCTTCTCGAGTGACTACTTGCAAAGAATCTTGCTTTAGGGTCCAGTTTTCAACCAAATTTGACTTCTCTACGACTTCCTTGTAAGCTATAGGAAGGATAAAGTACTTTTCTATTTCCTCGCTACGCATAGCTAGAGGCGTCGTATCACGAATCAACTCTCCCTTATTCAAGACCAAGATTCGGTCCGCTGTATGCTCTACCTCTTCGATATAGTGAGAAGAATAGACAATGGTCACACCATTTTTCTTTAACTGATCGACAATCTCCCAAAAACGTTGACGAGTTGAGGTATCCATAGCCGATGTAGGCTCATCTAAAAAGACAAGCTTTGGTCGCCCAATTAAGGTCAAGACAAAAGAGAAAAGACGCTTTTGTCCACCTGATAATTTTTCTGCAAATTGCTCTTTTTGTTGCTGATCAAACTGCAATAGTTGATCGATTTCCTGGTTACTCAAGTGATTTGGATAAATTTTTTGAAAGAAAGCAATCAACTCTTTAACTTTTAATTTCTGAACGATTACATTTTCTTGAGGGAGGTAAGCCCTAGTATAGTCTAACTTTGAACTCGTCACTGGTAAACCTTTAATAGATACTTGCCCACTGGTGACCAATTTATCTCCGAGCAAACAGTCCAAGAGTGTGGTCTTTCCTGCTCCGTTTGGCCCAATCATGGCAACACATTCACCTTCAGCTATCTCAAAGGAAATATCCTTCAAAATAGCCTTACCCTTGATGTTTTTATGTAAGCCTTGTACCTTAATCATGTTCATAATATTCTCCTTTCAGCCACTCCTTTCCCATCGGAAAGACGATAAAAATCATAAATCCTAATCCCCATGCACCACGGATGAATTGGTGAAGGAAGGCTTGATCAAACCAATCAGTAAACATTTCTACCAACCATACCAAGAGTGACAGGCCGATAAAGAAATAGATAATTGCTTTTTTCATTCCTCAAACTCCTTTTTCACATCTCTTACTAATTTCAAACCTTCTCTGACAAGCCAAGACATCATTCCAAAGCCAGCAAATAACTCCCAAGGAAAATGATAGAAATCTTCATCCAATCCTGAGAACATGAGATAGGTCATAACTCCTGCTGCTACTAAACTCATTGCGACAATTACTTTATGTTTCATTTTTTCTTCCTCCCTTTCATACTTCAATTATAGTCTTTTGAAGTTAGCGGAGCTAGATACTTCTGTCACTCGTAAATATGACAAATGTCATAAAAGATTCTGTTCAAAATAAGCAAGATACACTATACAATAAAACACAATTAGAAAAATCTAAGGCAACTTCCTCAAAAGAGATATCAAACCCAATTCACACCATAATATAAACTAATACTTATTTAAAATCAAAAAAAGTAGAAATTTTTATCAGACAAACACATATATTATACGTTGAACAAAACCCTAAAATTTATAAGAGTTATAAAATCTGTTAAATTTCAATGTGGATACCTAAACTACGGTATTTATTGAAAAGGTTGGAGACAAAAAGTATACGCTGCCAAAATGAATTGCTGAAAATCATAACCACCCGTCAAACGGGTGGTTTGTCTCAGGGCTATAAGCCCAAATTACCAGCCAGCGCCTAAAGACGCTGGCTTTCACTTTGTTCAAACCTCATTGCTCTTGACTCG
>NZ_VMLI01000016.1:0-60242 GCF_013276625.1 Streptococcus sp. 9903
TACTTTGAGAAGTTAGCACTCAAAAAATGGCTGGGAAATTTAGGAAAAAACTAAGCACAATTAGATTTTTTGTGTTATAATATTCTGTGAATAGCTATGCCTATGTTTAGCTATGGAATAATACGAAGTGCGAAACTTGGAAGATAGAGAGGATGCGATGTAATGGCTAGAGAAGGCTTTTTTACAGGTCTAGATATTGGAACAAGCTCTGTCAAGGTGCTTGTAGCCGAGCAGAGAAATGGTGAATTAAATGTAATTGGCGTGAGTAATGCCAAAAGTAAAGGTGTAAAGGATGGAATTATTGTTGATATTGATGCAGCAGCAACTGCTATCAAATCAGCTATTTCCCAAGCAGAAGAAAAGGCAGGCATTTCGATTAAATCAGTGAATGTCGGCTTGCCTGGTAATCTTTTGCAGGTAGAACCAACTCAAGGGATGATTCCAGTAACATCTGATACCAAGGAAATTACGGATCAAGATGTTGAAAATGTTGTCAAATCAGCTTTGACAAAGAGTATGACACCTGACCGTGAAGTCATTACCTTTATTCCTGAAGAATTTATTGTGGATGGTTTCCAAGGGATTCGTGACCCACGTGGCATGATGGGGGTTCGCCTTGAAATGCGTGGCTTGCTTTATACAGGCCCTCGTACTATCTTGCACAATCTGCGTAAGACAGTTGAACGTACAGGTGTTCAGGTTGAAAATATTATCATTTCACCACTAGCAATGGTTCAATCAGTTTTGAATGAAGGTGAACGTGAATTTGGTGCTACAGTGATTGATATGGGGGCAGGTCAAACGACTGTCGCTACAATCCGTAACCAAGAACTCCAGTTTACCAATATTCTCCAAGAAGGCGGAGATTATGTAACTAAGGATATCTCTAAAGTCTTGAAAACTTCTCAGAAGTTGGCTGAAGGTTTGAAATTAAACTATGGAGAGGCTTACCCTCCTCTTGCAAGTAAAGAAACCTTCCAAGTAGAGGTTATTGGGGAAGTAGAACCTGTTGAAGTGACAGAAGATTACTTGTCAGAGATTATTTCTGCACGAATCAAGCATATCTTTGAACAAATCAAACAAGACTTGGAGAGAAGACATTTATTGGATCTTCCTGGTGGAATTGTTTTGATCGGTGGAAATGCTATTTTACCGGGTATGGTAGAATTGGCTCAAGAAGTCTTTGACGTTCGTGTCAAACTCTATGTTCCAAACCAAGTTGGTATTCGCAATCCAGCCTTTGCGCATGTGATTAGTCTATCGGAATTCGCTGGACAATTGACAGAAGTCAATCTTTTGGCTCAAAGAGCAGTCAAGGGTGAAGTTGCTCTGGCTCATCAACCAATTAGTTTTGGGGGAATGATTCAGAAAACAGCTCAGTTTGTACAATCAACGCCTGTTCAACCAGCTCCTGCTCCAGAAGTAGAGCCGGTGGCTCCTACAGAACCAATGGCGGATTTCCAACAAGCTTCACAAAATAAACCGAAATTAGCAGATCGTTTCCGTGGCTTGATCGGAAGCATGTTTGACGAATAAAGAGGAAAAATAAATTATGACATTTTCATTTGATACAGCTGCTGCTCAAGGTGCAGTGATTAAGGTAATTGGTGTCGGTGGAGGCGGTGGCAATGCCATCAACCGTATGGTCGACGAAGGTGTTACAGGCGTAGAATTTATCGCAGCAAACACAGATGTACAAGCTTTGAGTAGTACAAAAGCTGAGACTGTAATTCAGTTGGGCCCTAAATTGACTCGTGGTTTGGGTGCTGGAGGTCAACCTGAAGTTGGTCGAAAAGCTGCTGAAGAGAGCGAAGAAACATTGACAGCTGCTATCAGTGGAGCGGATATGGTCTTCATTACTGCTGGTATGGGAGGAGGATCTGGAACTGGAGCTGCTCCTGTTATTGCTCGTATCGCCAAAGATTTAGGTGCTCTTACAGTTGGCGTTGTAACACGTCCGTTTGGTTTTGAAGGAAGCAAGCGTGGACAATTTGCTGTAGAAGGAATCAATCAACTTCGTGAGCATGTAGATACTCTATTGATTATTTCAAACAATAATTTGCTTGAAATTGTTGATAAGAAAACTCCACTTCTTGAAGCTCTTAGCGAAGCGGATAACGTTCTCCGTCAAGGTGTTCAAGGAATTACCGATTTGATTACCAATCCAGGATTGATTAACCTTGACTTTGCCGATGTGAAAACAGTTATGGCAAACAAAGGGAACGCCCTCATGGGCATTGGTATCGGTAGTGGAGAAGAACGTGTGGTAGAAGCAGCTCGTAAAGCAATCTACTCTCCACTTCTTGAAACAACAATTGATGGAGCAGAAGATGTAATTGTCAACGTTACTGGTGGTCTTGACTTAACCTTGATTGAGGCAGAAGAGGCGTCACAAATTGTGAATCAAGCAGCTGGTCAAGGAGTGAACATCTGGCTCGGAACATCTATTGATGAAAGCATGCGTGATGAAATTCGTGTAACAGTTGTCGCAACAGGTGTTCGTCAAGATCGCGTAGAGAAGGTAGTAGCTCCACAAGCTAGACCGACTACTAACTACCGTGAGACAGTGAAACCAGCTCATTCACATGGCTTTGATCGTCATTTTGATATGGCAGAAACAGCTGAATTGCCAAAACAAAATCCACGTCGCTCGGAACAAGCTCAAGGATCTGCTTTTGGTGATTGGGATTTACGTCGCGAGACAATTGTTCGTCCGACTGATTCAGTAGTGTCACCGGTAGAACGCTTTGAAGCCCCAATTTCACAAGATGAAGATGAATTGGATACACCTCCATTTTTCAAAAATCGTTAAGTAAATGAATGTAAAAGAAAATACAGAACTTGTTTTTCGAGAAGTTGCAGAGGCGAGTCTGAATGCTCATCGCGAGAGTGGTTCAGTCTCTGTCATTGCAGTCACCAAGTATGTAGATGTACCGACAGCGGAAGCCTTGCTTCCGCTAGGTGTTCATCATATCGGTGAAAATCGTGTCGATAAGTTTCTAGAGAAATATCAAGCTTTAAAAGATCGAGATGTGACTTGGCATTTGATTGGTACCTTGCAAAGACGTAAGGTGAAAGATGTCATTCAATACGTTGATTATTTCCATGCCTTGGATTCCGTCAAGCTAGCAGAGGAAATACAAAAAAGAAGTGACCGAGTCATCAAGTGCTTCCTTCAAGTAAATATTTCTAAAGAAGAAAGCAAACACGGTTTTTCGAGAGAGGAACTGCTGGAAATCTTGCCAGAGTTAGCCAAACTAGATAAGATTGAATGTGTTGGTTTAATGACGATGGCACCTTTTGAGGCTAGCAGTGAGCAGTTGAAAGAGATTTTCAAGGCAACCCAAGATTTACAAAAAGAAATCCAAGAAAAACAAATTCCAAATATGCCTATGACCGAGTTAAGTATGGGAATGAGTCGTGATTATAAAGAAGCGATTCAATTCGGTTCCACCTTTGTTCGTATAGGTACAGCATTTTTTAAGTAGGAGAGAACCATGTCTTTAAAAGATAGATTCGATAGATTTATAGATTATTTTACGGAGGATGAGGATTCAAGTCTCCCTTATGAAAAAAGAGATGAGCCTGTGTTTACTCCAGTAAATTCTTCACAGGAACCGGCTCTCCCAATGAATCTACCTTCACAGTCTGCTGGTGCAAAAGATAGCAATATCACCAGACTTCATGCAAGACAACAGGAATTGGCAAATCAGAGTCAGCGTGCAACGGATAAGGTCATTATAGATGTTCGTTATCCTAGAAAATATGAAGACGCAACAGAAATTGTTGATTTATTGGCAGGAAACGAAAGTATCTTGATTGATTTTCAATATATGACAGAAGTGCAAGCTCGTCGTTGTTTGGACTATTTGGATGGAGCTTGTCATGTTTTAGCTGGAAATTTGAAAAAGGTAGCTTCTACCATGTATCTGTTGACACCAGTGAATGTTATTGTGAATGTAGAAGATATTCGTTTACCAGATGAAGAACAAAATGGTGAGTTTGGCTTTGATATGAAGCGAAATAGAGTACGATAATGATTTTTTTAATTCGTCTGATTTATAATGCAGTGGATATTTACTCCCTGATTTTGGTAGCCTTTGCTGTCATGTCTTGGTTTCCAGGCGCCTACGAATCAAGTTTGGGTCGTTGGATTGTAGCATTGGTAAAACCAGTGCTTGCTCCTTTGCAACGCCTGCCTTTACAGATAGCAGGTCTTGATTTATCTGTTTGGGTTGCGATTGTTTTGATTCGATTTTTAGGAGAAAACCTAGTCCGTTTTCTGGCGATGATAGGATGATAGGATGAATAAAGGGATTTACCAGCATTTCTCCATAGAAGATCGTCCATTTCTTGACAAGGGAATGGAATGGATAAAGAAGGTAGAAGATAGCTATGCTCCTTTTTTAACTCCTTTTATCAATCCTCATCAGGAGAAACTATTAAAGATTTTGGCCAAAACTTATGGTCTTGCTTGTAGCAGTAGTGGGGAATTCGTCTCGAGTGAGTATGTTCGAGTTTTATTATACCCAGATTATTTCCAGCCAGAGTTTTCAGATTTTGAAATATCTCTCCAAGAAATTGTGTATTCCAATAAATTTGAACACTTAACGCATGCTAAGATTTTAGGGACAGTCATCAATCAATTAGGGATTGAACGGAAACTTTTTGGAGATATCCTAGTAGATGAAGAACGGGCGCAGATTATGATTAATCAGCAGTTTCTTCTTCTATTTCAAGATGGATTAAAGAAAATTGGCCGTATACCCGTTTCGCTGGAGGAACGTCCTTTCACCGATAAAATAGATAAGCTAGAACAGTATCGAGAGCTGGATTTATGTGTGTCTAGCTTTAGATTAGATGTTCTTTTATCAAATGTTTTGAAACTATCTAGGAATCAAGCAAACCAGTTGATTGAAAAGAAACTTGTCCAAGTAAATTATCATGTGGTAGACAAATCAGATTATATTGTTCAAGTTGGAGACTTGATTAGTGTAAGAAAATTTGGGCGCTTGAGATTGCTTCAAGATAAGGGACAAACAAAAAAAGAGAAGAAAAAAATAACCGTCCAGTTATTATTAAGTAAGTGAGGAATAGAATGCCAATTACATCATTAGAAATAAAGGACAAAACCTTTGGAACTCGATTCAGAGGTTTTGATCCAGAAGAAGTCGATGAATTTTTAGATATTGTGGTTCGTGATTACGAAGATCTTGTTCGTGCGAATCATGATAAAGATTTGCGTATTAAGAGTTTAGAAGAGCGTTTGTCTTACTTTGACGAAATGAAAGATTCATTGAGCCAGTCTGTATTGATTGCCCAAGATACAGCTGAGCGAGTGAAACAGGCGGCGCATGAACGTTCAAACAATATCATTCATCAAGCAGAGCAGGATGCGCAACGCTTGTTGGAAGAAGCTAAATATAAGGCAAACGAGATTCTTCGTCAAGCAACTGATAATGCTAAGAAAGTTGCTGTTGAAACCGAAGAATTGAAGAACAAGAGTCGTGTCTTCCACCAACGTCTTAAATCTACAATTGAGAGCCAGTTAGCTATTGTTGAATCTTCAGATTGGGAAGATATTCTCCGTCCAACAGCTACTTATCTTCAAACCAGTGATGAAGCCTTTAAAGAAGTTGTTAGTGAAGTACTTGGAGAACCGATTCCAGCTCCAATTGAGGAAGAACCAATTGATATGACACGTCAGTTCTCTCAAGCAGAAATGGCAGAGTTACAAGCTCGTATTGAGGCAGCCAATAAAGAATTGGCTGAATTTGAAGCTCAGGCTAAACAGGGAGTGGAAAATCCAACTCCTGTAGTGAGTCCTCAAATTGAAGAAGAGCCTGCTCATCCAGTTGGTCCAATGTATGAAGAGCCAGAAGTAGCTCCAGTACATCCTTCGGCTCCAACACCAGCTACAGAAACATTTGATTCAGCACCAGGATTTGAAGCACCGCAAGAATCCGTTACAATTTTATAAGAAATATTCTGAGAACAATATCTTATCCTTATATTTCCAGCGAGCAGGAGATGGTGTGAGTCCTGTAATCCCTATTGATAAGATTATCCTCTCAAAAACTCAAGTCTGAATGGAGTAAGATTTGACGTTCCCCACGTTACGGGATAAGAGGGAGAAAGACTAAATCTTTTTCCGAATAAAGGTGGTACCACGATTTTCGTCCTTTTTGGCAGTCGTGGTTTTTAATTTGTTATTATTTATAAAGGAGATACCATGAAACTCAAAGATACCCTTAACCTTGGGAAAACAGCCTTCCCAATGCGTGCAGGCCTTCCTACTAAAGAGCCAGTTTGGCAAAAGGAATGGGAAGATGCAAAACTTTACCAACGTCGTCAAGAATTGAACCAAGGAAAACCTCATTTCACCTTGCATGATGGCCCTCCATACGCGAACGGAAATATTCACGTTGGACACGCTATGAACAAGATTTCAAAAGATATCATTGTTCGTTCAAAATCAATGTCAGGTTTTTACGCACCATTTATCCCAGGTTGGGATACTCATGGTCTGCCAATCGAGCAAGTTTTGGCAAAACAAGGTGTCAAACGTAAAGAAATGGACTTGGTTGAGTACTTGAAACTTTGTCGTGAATACGCTCTTTCTCAAGTAGATAAACAACGTGAAGACTTTAAACGTTTGGGTGTTTCTGGTGACTGGGAAAATCCATATGTGACTTTGACTCCTGACTATGAGGCAGCTCAAATTCGTGTATTTGGTGAGATGGCTAATAAAGGTTATATCTACCGTGGTGCAAAACCAGTTTACTGGTCTTGGTCATCTGAGTCAGCCCTTGCTGAAGCGGAGATTGAATACCATGATTTGGTTTCAACTTCTCTTTACTATGCCAACAAGGTAAAAGATGGCAAAGGTGTTCTAGATACAGATACTTACATCGTAGTCTGGACAACAACTCCATTTACCATCACAGCTTCTCGTGGTTTGACTGTTGGTGCAGATATTGATTACGTTTTGGTTCAACCTGCTGGTGAAGCTCGTAAGTTTGTGGTTGCTGCAGAATTGTTGACTAGCTTGTCTGAGAAATTTGGTTGGGCTGATGTTCAAGTCTTGGCAACTTACCGTGGTCAAGAACTCAACCACATCGTAACAGAACACCCATGGGATACAGCTGTAGATGAGTTGGTTATCCTTGGTGACCACGTTACCACTGACTCTGGTACTGGTATTGTCCATACAGCCCCTGGTTTTGGTGAGGATGACTACAATGTTGGTATTGCTAATGGTCTTGAAGTCGCAGTCACTGTTGACGAGCGTGGTATCATGATGAAGAATGCTGGTCCTGAGTTTGAAGGTCAATTCTATGACAAGGTAGTTCCAACTGTTATTGAAAAACTTGGTAACCTCCTTCTTGCCCAAGAAGAAATTTCTCACTCATACCCATTTGACTGGCGTACCAAGAAACCAATCATCTGGCGTGCAGTTCCACAATGGTTTGCCTCAGTTTCTAAATTCCGTCAAGAAATCTTGGATGAAATTGAAAAAGTGAAATTCCACTCAGAATGGGGTAAAGTCCGTCTTTACAACATGATTCGTGACCGTGGCGACTGGGTTATCTCTCGTCAACGTGCTTGGGGTGTTCCACTTCCAATCTTCTACGCTGAAGATGGTACAGCGATCATGACAGCTGAAACGATTGAGCACGTGGCTCAACTCTTTGAGGAACACGGTTCTATCATCTGGTGGGAACGTGATGCTAAGGACCTCTTGCCAGAAGGATTTACGCATCCAGGTTCACCAAACGGCGAGTTCAAAAAAGAAACTGATATCATGGACGTTTGGTTTGACTCAGGTTCATCATGGAATGGAGTGGTAGTAAACCGTCCTGAGTTGACTTACCCAGCAGACCTTTACCTTGAAGGTTCTGACCAGTACCGTGGTTGGTTCAACTCATCACTTATCACATCTGTTGCCAACCATGGTGTAGCACCTTACAAACAAATTCTGTCACAAGGATTTGCCCTTGATGGTAAAGGTGAGAAGATGTCTAAATCTCTTGGAAATACCATTGCTCCAAGTGATGTTGAAAAACAATTTGGTGCGGAAATCTTGCGTCTCTGGGTAACAAGTGTTGACTCAAGCAACGACGTGCGTATCTCTATGGATATCTTGAGCCAAGTCTCTGAAACTTACCGTAAAATCCGTAACACCCTTCGATTCTTGATTGCTAACACATCTGACTTTAACCCAGCTCAAGACGCAGTAGCTTACGATGAACTTCGTTCAGTTGATAAGTACATGACGATTCGCTTTAACCAGCTTGTCAAGACCATTCGTGATGCTTATGCAAACTTTGAATTCTTGACAATCTATAAGGCATTGGTGAACTTTATCAACGTTGACTTGTCAGCCTTCTACCTTGATTTTGCCAAAGATGTTGTCTACATCGAAGGTGCCAAATCATTGGAACGCCGTCAAATGCAGACTGTTTTCTATGACATTCTTGTCAAAATCACCAAACTCTTGACACCAATCCTTCCTCACACAGCAGAGGAAATCTGGTCATATCTAGAGTTTGAAGCTGAAGACTTTGTTCAATTGTCAGAATTACCAGAAGCAGAAACTTTTACTAATCAAGAAGAAATCTTGGATACATGGGCAGCCTTTATGGATTTTCGTGGACAAGCTCAAAAAGCCTTGGAAGAAGCGCGTAATGCAAAAGTTATCGGGAAATCTCTTGAAGCTCACTTGACAGTTTATCCAAATGAAGTTGTGAAAACTTTACTAGAAGCAGTAAACAGCAATGTAGCTCAACTTTTGATTGTGTCAGACTTGACCATCGCAGAAGGAACAGCTCCAGAAACTGCCGTTAGCTTCGAAGATGTAGCCTTTACAGTTGAACGTGCTGCAGGCCAAGTATGTGACCGTTGCCGTCGTATCGACCCAACAACAGCAGAACGTAGCTACCAGGCAGTCATCTGTGACCACTGTGCAAGCATCGTAGAAGAAAACTTTGCGGACGCTGTCGCAGAAGGATTTGAAGAGAAATAAGACTGAAAAGTCTCTATGCGTCTAGTATATAAAAATCAGTTATTCCAAGTTTATAATCTCTCTTGTGAGAGGCTAAAGTTTGATGAGAATTGGTTTTGCTAATACTAGAAGAAAGTAAGTATGCTAAAATTGCAAGATTGTTTTTCTTGCGATTTCTTAAACTAGTGAGGAAAAATAAACATTATGAGACAAACAAATGTTAGAGGAAACTTGTCCCTCCGTGGCTTTAGAAAATTAAGAACTGGTGCAATTGTTGCGACAGGTGTGATTCTACTGGGGCTAGGCTTTTTAGCTCCAACTGTATCAGCCAGTGAACAAGATGGTGTTTGGGTAGCCAGAACAGTTGAGGAAGTGAAAGCTGACCTTCAAAAAGAAGGTGATTTATTTAAGTATGTCATCAAGTGGGGAGATACATTAAGTGTTATCAGCGAAGCAAGCAATATCCCTGTAGATGTACTCCAAGAAATGAATCAAGCTTCAGGCAAGAATTTATTCTTACCGCACAATGAATTGTACTTTACCGAAGCTGAAACGGTTTCAGATACAGTCACAAAACACAAGATTGTCATCAAAGAAAGTGGTGCCAGTGGCGAAGTTCGCACTTACGAAGTCTTGCTCAAGAAAGATCAGGAAACAAAAGCTGTTACCTTTGAATTAACAGATGTTACTGAGAAAGTTGAAAAAATGGCTGTGAACTATAGCCCAGTCTATCAGCCTGTATCAGCACCAGTAGCACCAAAAGCAGAAGAGTCAACGACACTAGCACCGAAAGAAACCGCACCAGAGGTGGTAACACCAGCTAATCCAAAAGTAGAAGCTTCAACAGAACCAGCAGAACCAAAAGTAACAGAGCCAGAGGCAGCGAAACCAACTGAACCAAAAGTAGAAGCTCCAACAGAATCTTCTGAAGCTTCAGGAACTTCAGTAGAATCAACACCTGAAGGAACAGTGGAATCAGAATCAACTCCAAAAGAAACAGGTGAAGAAGAGAAACTAGCACCTAAAGAAGATGCATCAGAAGGAACAGTTTCAGAAGGAGCTACACTAGGTGCAACAGCAGCGGAAGGAAGTTCAGAAGCGACTCCAGGTTCAACAGAAGAAGCTTCAGGAACAACACCAAAAGCAGAAGAAAAAGACGAAGCGCCAGTAGACGATACAACTTCAAGTGAAGTAGGCAATGCAGCTGAAACTTCTGTTGAGGAGACAGGAAAACAAGATAGCATAACAAATGTACCGTCAGAAGAATCATCAGAATCAAGTTCAGCAGGAACAGATTCAACATCGGAAGCTGAAGAACTTGCAACTACGGAAACAGCATCAACCTCTACAAATGAGGATACTAACGAGGGTGAATCAGAAAAACCAGTAGCAGAAGAAACAACAGTCACAGAAGGACAACCGGCTACAGATAGTACGGATTCATCAAGTGCAACAAGTAATTCAGCTGACTCAAGTCCATCAACTGAATCAACAGCTCCAGAAGAAACACTTGCTACAACGGGAAATACTTCAAATTCATCAACAGACGTTACAACTAGCGCTGATTCAGGTGACTCAACTCCGTCAACATTGACCTCTGATGAAACAAAACCAGAAGAGGTAGCAAGTGAAGCTGAAGGAACAGAAGGGGGAGCTGAAGGAAAAGAACCGAAAGTAGAAGGGCAACCATCAGGTACAGAGTCGGCAACTCCAGAACAGTCTACAAATATTGAGGAAACAACAGAAAAGCAATCGGGGGATACATCAGAAAATTCAGGTGATAGTCTAGTATCAGATGAGCCAGCTGAGAGCTCAGGTATTTCAACATCTTCAGGAACAGAAGGGGCAGAAACGATAGATACAGAAACGACTTCAGATAAATCAGAAACACCGTCTCCAGCAGAAGAATCTGTTAAAGAAGAAAAGCAAGTTGATAAAAAACTAGAGCTTAGAAATATATCTTCTGTAGAACTATATTCTAAAGAAGGCGATAAGTATCGTCATGTACCTTCACTTGATTCTTTACCAAGTAATCCAGAAACTTACTTCATGAAAGTAAAATCAGAGAACTTTAAAGACGTGATGCTTCCAGTTAAAACCATTACTAATGATACTAAAGATAATAGAGCTGTTTATAAAATAGTAGCAAGTGCAAATAATCTGATACAGCATGAAAATAGTAATGTATTAGAAAATTATACTTATTATTTACCAAAAACTCAGCAAAGTGAAACTGGGGTATATACATCGTTTAAAAATTTAGTTGATGCAATGAATAGTAATCCTTATGGAGAGTTCCGTTTAGGTGCAACTATGGATGCTCGTGAAGTTGAACTTTCAGATGGTCAAGAAAGTTATGTGAAAAATGAATTTCATGGAACATTAGTAGGTACAAATAATGAGAAATATTATGCTATTTATAATTTGAAAAAACCATTATTTGGAGGATTAAATGGTGCTACAGTAGAAAATCTTTCACTAAAAGATGCCAATATTTCAGCAAAAGAAGATGCTGCAACAGTAGCTAAAGAAGCGAAAAATAGAACTGCAATCAGTAATGTTCATGCTGACGGAGCAATAGCTGGGGAACATGCAATAGGAGGATTAGTATCGCAAGTTAATAATTCTACTATTTCTAACAGTAGCTATACAGGTAGAATAACTAATACATATAACACAGTTGCTAGTTATCAAATCGGAGGTTTAGTAGGTAAACTTTCTGGTTCGAGAGGATTAATAGATAAGTCGTTCGCATCAATTGATTTAGCATCAAACGCAACTAAAGGGGATCAATCTATTGGTGGAATAGTTGGTGCAGTAGAAGATAGTGCGCTAATTAGTAATAGTTATGCTGAAGGAAATCTTAATAATGTGCAACGTTTTGCAAACGTTGGTGGAGTAGTTGGTAATCTTTGGGACCCAGTAGGCGGATTAGAAAAATCTGGTCGACTTTCTAATGTACTAAGCGACGTTAATGTTACGAACGGTAATGCAATAACTGGAAAAGATTTCACTAACATGCAAGCAAGTCATGTATATAGTAATAAAAATAATAAGGTTGTGAACGTAGTACAAGAAGATGATGAAATCTTAACTAAGGATTCTGATGTTCAAAGAGGAGAAGTATTAGAAGACGCACAAATAAAAGAGAAAAAAGCTGTTTTTGCATCTAAAAATACTATTAAAACAGAAGATTTTAATTTCTCTTCTAGATATGTAACTGACTATAAAAATCTTGAGAATGCTGATTCATCAAAAGAAAAAGTATATAAAAATATAGAAAAACTATTACCATTCTACAATAGAGAGACAATAGTTAAGTACGGAAATTTAGTAGAATCAAGTAGTAATCTTTATAATAAAGAATTATTGTCAGTAGTTCCTATGAAAGATAAAGAAGTGATTAGTGATATTAACAAAAATAAATCAAGTATAAATAAACTATTACTATATTACGCGGATAATACATCAGAGACCCTTAATGTAAATTATCAAACTGATTTTTCAAATGTAGCAGAGTATAGAATAGGTGATACAAACTTAATTTACACACCGAATACATTGCTTCACAATTATAAAAATATTTTAGATGAAGTATTACCAGCATTAAATAGTGTAGAATATAAATCAGACGCAATTAGAAAAGTGCTAGATGTTTCTAATAAAGTTAGTTTAACAGAGTTATATTTAGAAGAACAATTTAAGACTACTAAACGTGATTTGAGAGACAGTTTAACAAAACTTCTTACTGCAGATGCTGCAATAGCGGAAAATAACAATAAGGTAATAGATAATTATGTAATCGAGAAAATTAAAAATAATAAGGAAGCATTACTTTTAGGATTAACATATTTAGAGCGTTGGTACAATTTTAAATATGGTGAAACAAAAGCAAAAGATTTAGTTATGTACCACTTGGATTTCTTTGGTAAATCAAATAGTTCAGCGTTAGATAATGTTATTGAACTAGGTAAATCTGGATATAATAATCTATTAGCTAAAAATAATGTTATAACTTATAACGTATTATTAGCGAAAAATTATAAAACTAATAATTTATTTGATGCATTAGAAAAATATAGAAAAGTTTTTGTGCCAGATAAAACAAATAACGAATGGTTTAAAGAACAAACTAAAGCCTATATTGTAGAAGAAAAATCTACGATTAAAGAGGTAAGTGATAAACAATCAATAGCTGGTAGTCCGCAATCTATAGGCGTATATGATAGATTAACTAGCCCATCATGGAAATACCCAAGTATGGTATTGCCGCTATTAACATTACCTGAAAAATCGGTGTTTATTATAGCGAATATTTCGACAATAGGATTTGGAGCTTATGACAGATATAGAAGTAACGAACATCCAGCAGGAACTAATTTAAATAACTATGTTGAGACAAAAGCAAGAGAAGCGGCTGCTAGATTTAGAGATCATTATGATTACTGGTATAAAATCTTAGATGATAAAAATAAAGAAAAATTATATAGAAGTGTTCTAGTCTATGATGCGTTTAGATTTGGTGCAGATGATAAAGGAGAAAAAGATACATACCAAGCAACTTTTGAAACTGATCATCCAGCAATAAAACACTTCTTCGGTCCAGCAGGAAATAATGTTGTTCATAATTCTAATGGAGCATATGCTACAGGTGACGCATTCTACTATATGGCATATCGTATGCTTGATAAAGATGGTGCGGTAACTTATACACACGAAATGACACATAACTCAGATAGAGAAATTTATCTTGGAGGTTATGGAAGAAGAAATGGACTTGGACCAGAGTTTTATGCTAAAGGATTGTTACAAGCACCTGATCATCCATATGATCCTACTATTACGATTAACTCGATATTGAAATATGAAGAACCAGAAAATCCAACTAGACTTCAGGTAAAAAATCCTACGGAACGATTTAAAAATGCTGCAGACTTACAAAAATATATGCATAATATGTTTGACGTAATTTATATGCTAGAATATCTAGAAGGAAATGCTGTTGTTAACTTAGAGATTGATAAGAAAAATGAGTTGTTGAGAAAAATAGAAAATAAATTTGAAACAGATCCAGATGGAAGTAACACTTATGCAACTAATGTTATTCGTTATTTAACAGGTGAAGAGCTTAATAAGTTAAATTCATTTGAAAGTCTAATTGAAAATGATGTTATTACAAGAAGAGGATATGAAAACGGAAATGATAATACCTTTAAACGAAATGGCTATTATACAATTAAACTATTTTCACCAATATACGCAGCTTTAAGTAATAATAAGGGGACACCGGGTGATTTAATGGGACGTCGTATGGCGTTTGAATTGTTAGCTGCAAAAGGATTTAAAGATGGAATGGTACCATATATTTCTAATCAATATGCAGAAGAAGCAAAAGCAAATGGTCATGTTATTACATCATATGGTAAAGTAATTGGTAATGTAACTGATGATTTAGTACTTAAAAAAGTGTTTAATAATGAATATAAATCATGGGTTGATTTTAAAAAAGCAATGTATAATGAGCGAAAAGCTAAATTTAATAATCTAATAAGTATTAGCTTTTATAATCCAAATGTAAGTTTTTCAAGAAATAGTAAGGTAACAATAACAAATATTGACATGCTTCGTAATATGATAACTGATGCAGTTAAAGCTGATGCAGAGGATGAACTAGCGAAAATGTATCTTGAACATAATAGAGTTCATAAACTTAAACAAGCGATTTTTAAAGCTTATCTAGATCAAACTAATGATTTTAGAAGTTCAATTTTTGATGAGGAAAAATAAATTTACTAATTAGGGGTAGCACATGAAGATAGGTTTCGTTTCTTCATGTGTGAAACTCTTTCCTTTTTGGTTTTGACTAGCTTTTTTGTGAAAAATTGTGTAGAATAGAATAGATAAACGAGGGGAAACCTCGGAAAATTTAAAGGAGAATCCATCTAATGGTAAAATTGGTTTTTGCTCGCCACGGTGAGTCTGAATGGAACAAAGCTAACCTTTTCACTGGTTGGGCTGATGTTGATTTGTCTGAAAAAGGTACACAACAAGCGATTGACGCTGGTAAATTGATCAAAGAAGCTGGTATCGAATTTGACCAAGCTTACACTTCAGTATTGAAACGTGCGATCAAAACAACTAACTTGGCTCTTGAAGCTTCTGACCAATTGTGGGTTCCAGTTGAAAAATCATGGCGCTTGAACGAACGTCACTACGGTGGTTTGACTGGTAAAAACAAAGCTGAAGCTGCTGAACAATTTGGTGATGAGCAAGTTCACATCTGGCGTCGTTCATACGATGTATTGCCTCCAAACATGGACCGTGATGATGAGCACTCAGCTCACACTGACCGTCGTTACGCTTCACTTGACGACTCAGTTATCCCAGATGCTGAAAACTTGAAAGTGACTTTGGAACGTGCCCTTCCATTCTGGGAAGATAAAATCGCTCCAGCTCTTAAAGATGGTAAAAACGTATTCGTAGGAGCTCACGGTAACTCAATCCGTGCCCTTGTAAAACATATCAAAGGTTTGTCAGATGACGAAATCATGGACGTGGAAATCCCTAACTTCCCACCATTGGTATTCGAATTTGACGAAAAATTGAACGTAGTTTCTGAATACTACCTTGGAAAATAAAAAATTGTAAGTCTAGAATTGATTTCTAGGCTTTTTATGTTAGTATGGTAGTATGATAAGGAATAAAAAACAAGATTATGTACTGGCCTACAAGCAACCAGCGTCAACAACATATAAGGGCTGGGAAGAAGAGGCCTTACCGATAGGAAATGGTTCTTTAGGGGCAAAAGTATTTGGGCTTATAGGGGCTGAGCGGATTCAATTCAATGAAAAAAGTCTCTGGTCTGGAGGTCCACTTCCTGATAGTTCAGATTATCAGGGTGGAAATCTTCAAGAACAGCATAACTTTTTAGCTGAGATTCGGCAGGCTTTGGAAAAGAGAGATTACAATCGGGCTAAGGAACTGGCTGAACAGCACCTGGTCGGGCCCAAAACGAGTCAATATGGGACCTATCTGTCCTTTGGGGATATTTTCATTGAGTTCAGCCAGCAAGGTACGACTTTGTCTCAGGTGACGAACTATCAGAGACAGCTGAATATTAGTAAGGCACTTGCGACGACTTCTTATGTCTATAAGGGAACGAAATTTGAACGTGAAGCCTTTGCCAGTTTTCCAGATGATCTCTTGGTTCAGCGCTTTACTCAGGAAGGGTTGGAAACTCTAGATTTTACTATAGAACTATCCTTGACCCGTGATTTGGCTTCTGATGGAAAGTATGAACAGGAAAAATCTGATTACAAGGAATGCAAGTTGGATATTACTGATTCTCATATTTTGATGAAGGGGAGGGTTAAGGACAATGACCTGCGGTTTGCTAGCTGTTTAGCTTGGGAAACGGATGGAGACATTAGAGTCTGGTCAGATAAGATTCAGATATCAGGAGCCAGTTATGCCAATCTCTTCTTGGCGGCTAAGACAGATTTTGCCCAAAATCCTGCTAGTAATTATCGCAAGAAACTAGATTTAGAGCAACAGGTGATAGACTTGGTGGACACAGCTAAAGAAAAGGGCTATGCCCAATTGAAATCAAGGCATATTGAGGACTACCAAGCCTTATTCCAGCGTGTTCAATTGGATTTGGGAGCTGATGTAGACACATCCACTACAGATGATTTGTTAAAAAATTATAAGCCACAAGAGGGGCAGGCTTTGGAGGAGTTGTTCTTCCAGTATGGACGGTATTTATTGATTAGTTCTTCTAGAGACTGTCCGGATGCTCTACCAGCTAACCTACAGGGAGTCTGGAATGCGGTCGATAATCCTCCTTGGAATTCGGACTATCACCTGAATATCAACCTGCAGATGAATTATTGGCCAGCCTATGTTACCAATCTCCTAGAGACGGCCTTTCCGGTTATCAACTATATCGATGTTTTGCGTGTCTATGGTCGCATAGCGGCTGCAAGGTATGCAGGAATCGTCTCTCGGGAAGGAGAGGAGAATGGTTGGTTGGTTCATACTCAAGCGACTCCTTTTGGCTGGACGGCACCTGGTTGGGATTACTATTGGGGTTGGTCACCAGCTGCCAATGCGTGGATGATGCAAACTGTTTATGAAGCCTATTCATTTTATAGGGACCAAGACTATCTCAGGGAGAAAATTTATCCCATGTTGAGGGAAACGGTTCGTTTTTGGAATGCCTTTTTACATAAGGATCAGCAGGCGCAGCGTTGGGTGTCTTCTCCGTCTTATTCGCCAGAACATGGGCCGATTTCGATTGGCAATACCTATGACCAATCTCTGATTTGGCAGTTATTTCATGATTTTATTCAGGCTGCTCAAGAATTGGGACTGGATGGGGCTTTGTTGACTGAGGTCAAGCAGAAGTTTGACTTGCTTAATCCTCTTCAAATCAATCAATCTAGTCGAATCAGGGAGTGGTATGAGGAGGAAGAGCAGTATTTTCAAAATGAGAAAGTGGAGGCCCAACATCGGCATGCTTCCCATCTGGTGGGACTCTATCCTGGCAATCTCTTTAGCTATAAGGGGCAGGAGTATCTTGAAGCCGCGCGTGCTAGTCTCAATGATCGTGGAGATGGGGGCACAGGTTGGTCCAAGGCTAATAAGATCAATCTCTGGGCGCGTTTGGGAGATGGCAATCGAGCCCATAAATTATTAGCAGAGCAGTTAAAGTCATCCACCTTGCCAAATCTTTGGTGTAGCCATCCTCCTTTTCAGATAGATGGTAATTTTGGTGCTACTAGTGGCATGGCAGAAATGTTACTCCAGTCTCATACAGCTTATCTGGTACCTCTAGCTGCCCTACCTGATGCATGGTCAACAGGTTCCGTTTCAGACTTAATGGCACGTGGACATTTTGAAGTGAGCATGAGGTGGGAGGATAAAAAACTCTTACAGATGACCATTTTATCAAGAAGTGGAGGAGAATTGAGAGTCTCTTATCCAGGTATTGAGAAGAGTGTGATTAAATTGGATAAAGAAACAATAAAAGCGAAATGCATAGAGAAAGATTGTATTTCGGTAGCAACAGCAGAAGGCAATCTGGTTCAATTTTATTTTTAAGAAGATGTTAGAAGGCAGTGGTTTGAGACTGCCTTTTAATAAGGATTTGAGAATGTAAGCAGTTTCCAACTAGTTGAAAAAGCGTTATAATGGTAATAGGAAGTAATACTCAATGAAAATCAAAGAGCAAACTAGAAAGCTAACCGCAGGTTGCTCAAAACAGTGTTTTGAAGAGATTTTCGAGGAGTATAATTTGTTTAAGAGAGGGTGGGTCTGATGGCTTATATTGAGATGAAACACTGTTACAAGCGTTATCAGGTTGGGGACACGGAGATTGTGGCCAATCGTGATGTGAATTTTGAGATTGAGAAGGGTGAATTGGTTATTATCCTTGGTGCATCTGGTGCAGGTAAGTCAACAGTTCTCAATCTCCTAGGGGGAATGGATACCAATGATGAGGGGGAAATCTGGATTGATGGTGCCAATATTGCAGACTATAGTTCCCACCAGCGAACCAATTACCGCCGCAATGATGTCGGTTTTGTTTTTCAGTTTTATAACCTAGTTTCCAATTTGACTGCTAAGGAAAATGTGGAACTGGCTTCTGAAATCGTGACGGATGCCTTGGATCCTGAACAGGTCTTGACAGATGTAGGTCTGGCTCATCGTCTCAATAACTTTCCAGCTCAGCTTTCTGGAGGGGAGCAACAGCGAGTCTCCATTGCACGCGCGGTAGCCAAAAATCCTAAAATTCTCCTTTGTGACGAACCGACAGGTGCCTTGGATTATCAGACGGGCAAGCAGGTTTTGAAAATCCTCCAAGATATGTCTCGTCAAAAGGGAGCGACGGTGATCATCGTGACTCATAATGGAGCTTTGGCGCCCATTGCTGATCGCGTGATTCATATGCACGATGCCAGTGTTAAGGATGTGGTGCTCAACCAGCATCCTCAGGATATTGACAGTTTGGAGTACTAGCATGATCAAGCGAAAAACCTATTGGAAGGACTTGATTCAGTCCTTCACAGGCTCCAAGGGGCGTTTTTTATCCATCTTGACCTTGATGATGTTGGGTTCTTTAGCCCTAGTAGGCCTCAAAGTGACTAGCCCCAACATGGAGGCGACAGCTAATGCTTATTTAAGAACTGCTCAAACCCTGGATTTGGCAGTCATGTCTAACTATGGCTTGGATCAAACAGATCAAGAAGAACTAGAACAGATAGAGGGCGCAGAGGTTGAGTTTGGCTATTTGACAGATGTGACTATGGATAATGGGCAGGATGCCATTCGGCTGTACTCCAAACCAGAGCGAATTTCAACCTTTCAGCTAAGAGAGGGACGACTTCCTCAGTCAGACAAGGAAATCGCTTTGGCAAGTCATCTGCAGGGTCAATACAGCGTGGGACAGGAGATTAGTTTTAAAGAAAAAGAAGAGGGTCATTCCTCTTTAAAAGACCATACTTATACCATTACTGGTTTTGTGGATTCAGCTGAAATCCTCTCCCAGCGAGATATGGGCTACGCAGGAAGTGGAAGTGGGACTCTGACAGCTTACGGGGTGATTTTGCCTAACCAGTTTGATCAAAAAGTCTATAATATAGCACGCTTGAAATATCAAGATTTAGCAGGTTTAAATGCTTTTTCAGCAGCTTATGAAGAAAAATCCAAGCAACATCAGGAAGACCTTGAACAAGCTTTGTCAGATAATGGTAAGGCACGTCTGCAACTCTTGAAAAAAGAAGGACAAGAGTCTCTAGACAAGGGCCAAGAGACCCTTGACAAGGCTGAGACTAATTTGCAGGAAGGCAAGCGTCGTTTAGCAGCTGCTCAAGCTCGTATACAGGCTCAAGAAAGTCAACTAGCCTTGCTTCCTCAAGCCCAGGGAGAGCAGGCCCTTGCTCAACTTACCCAAGCCAAGCAAGAATTGAGTAAGGAAGAGAACAAACTAAAGCAGGCTGAACAAAATCTAGCCCAAGAAAAAGAAAAATTAGAAAAACATCAGCAAGTCTTGGATGATTTAGCTGAGCCCAAGTATCAAGTCTATAATCGTCAGACCATGCCTGGCGGTCAAGGTTATCTCATGTACAATAATGCTTCAGCCAGTATTCGGGCAGTGGGCACTATCTTTCCTGTAGTGCTTTATGCCGTAGCAGCCATGGTGACCTTTACAACCATGACTCGCTTTGTGGATGAAGAGCGAACACATGCAGGAATTTTTAAGGCCTTGGGCTATCGTAGCAAGGATATTATCGCCAAGTTTCTCCTCTACGGCCTAGTAGCTGGGACTGTCGGAACAGCTCTAGGTAGTATACTTGGCCATTATTTACTAGCCGGTGTGATTTCAAGTGTCATTACAAAAGGCATGGTGGTAGGAGAAACCCAGATTCAGTTCTATTGGACCTATAGCTTACTGGCTCTTGTCTTGAGTTGGTTGGCGAGTGTGTTACCAGCCTACTTGGTAGCTCGTAGGGAACTTCATGATGAAGCAGCCCAGCTTTTACTGCCTAAACCTCCTGTTAAAGGAGCTAAAATCTTACTGGAACGCATCGGTTTTATCTGGCGCCGTCTCAGTTTTACTCATAAGGTAACTGCTCGCAATATCTTCCGTTATAAGCAGCGGATGTTGATGACGATCTTTGGTGTGGCAGGTTCTGTAGCCCTGCTCTTTGCAGGCTTGGGAATACAATCCTCTGTGGCAGGAGTTCCGTCTAGACAGTTTCAACAAATCCAACAGTATCAGATGATTGTTTCTGAAAATCCTAGTGCGACCAATCAGGACAAGGCAAATCTAGAAGAAGTGTTGAAAGGGAAGGACATCAAAGCCTATCAGAAAATCTATTCTAAAACGCTAGACAAGGATTTCAAAGGCAAGGCTGGTCTTCAGACCATTACCCTTATGATGACAGAGAAGGAGGATTTGATTCCCTTTATTCATCTGCAACATCATCAGCAAGAGTTGACATTAAAAGATGGCGTCGTTATTACAGCTAAACTTGCCCAGCTGGCAGGTGTCAAGGTTGGGCAGACTCTAGAAATTGAAGGTAAGAAGCTAAAGGTCGCTGCTATTGCTGAGAACTACGTTGGTCATTTTATTTATATGAGTCAGACTGACTATGAGCAACTTTACGGACAGCTACCCCAAGCCAACACTTATCTGATCTCGCTAAAGGATTCTAGTGCTACTAGTATTGAAAGGCAGGCAGGTTTGCTTATGAATCAGGTTGCGGTGTCCAGCGTCGTTCAAAATGCTTCAGCCATTCGACTCTTTGACTCCGTTGCTAGCTCACTCAATCAGACCATGACCATCTTGGTCATCGTATCGGTTCTGTTGGCTATTGTTATCCTCTACAATTTGACCAATATCAATGTGGCTGAGAGAATCCGTGAACTCTCCACTATCAAGGTTCTCGGTTTTTATAATAATGAAGTCACCCTCTACATTTATCGTGAGACGATTGTGCTGTCCCTTGTGGGAATCGTACTTGGTTTGGTATCTGGTTTTTATTTACACCAATTTTTGATTCAAATGATTTCGCCTGCGACTATTCTCTTTTATCCGCGGGTAGGCTGGGAAGTCTATGTAATTCCAGTGGCAGCAGTAAGCATCATTTTGACCTTGCTTGGTTTCTTTGTCAATTATCATCTGAGAAAGGTTGATATGCTTGAAGCCTTGAAATCTGTAGAGTAAGGTAGTTATTTTTAGCTGATTGACCTTGTATTTACTCGTAAACAAAAATCCTCTGTCACAAANNTTTGTGACAGAGGATTTTTTCTATAGGGCTTTAGCAGCTGCAATTGCGGCTTCGAAGTTTGGTTCAGAGTTGATATTGTCCACGTATTCAACGTAGCGAATAGTATTGTCGGTATCGAGGACAAAGACTGCGCGTGCCAATAGGTGCCACTCATTGATTAAGAGGGCGTAATCACGTCCAAAGGAATGGTCGAAATAGTCTGAAAGCATGATGGCATTTTCAATACCTTCAGCCCCACACCAACGTTTTTGGGCAAATGGTAGGTCCATTGAAACAGTCAAGACAACCGTATTATCCAGTCCAGCCAGTTCTTCATTAAAACGACGCGTTTGAGTTGAGCAGATGCCTGTATCGATAGAAGGCACGACACTCAAGACTTTTTTCTTGCCATCAAAATCTGCTAGAGTTTTTTTAGAAAGGTCTGTTGTAGTGAGTGAAAAATCAAGTGCCTTGTCACCGACTTGTAGTTGTTTACCTGTAAAGCTCACAGGATTTCCGAGAAAAGTTACCATAGGATACTCCAATCTTTTTTCTTCCATTTTAGCTGAAACAGTCGGAATTTTCCAATGATTTGACCGGAAATATGGGCATAGAAAAAAACGCCAGCTCATGTGAGAATGACGTTTTTCAGATTTTTTATCTATTTGATATTTCTCGAAGGTAGTGCGGACGGGAGCAACTTCCTTCGGAATTTCATCCCTAATTTTTGAGCCCTAGGTCTCAAAAATTCCGTCCTAGATAAGATCAAAGTTCTTATCTAGGATACCACTACAGTGAGAAATATCTGGTAAAAACTCACTTCGTTCGTACTGATTTAAGAAATCTTTATTCTTATAAACGCTGTTTTGTAGCTAGAGATAGAACTAACAAAGCTAATATTAGAAGTAATGTAAAGAGAGACAAGAACCTAGTAATAGATAAACTAATATCTAGATTATTTAGCCAATCCTTCAGCAATCTTGTCAAGGTTGTATTTCATCATGCTGTAGTAGCTGTCGCCTTCTTTACCTTGTTCTGCGATAGAGTCAGTAAAGATTTGTGCGTAGATTGGGATGTTTGTGTCTTGAGAAACAGTTTTCATTGGACGGTCATCCACACTTGATTCTACAAAGAGTGATGGAACTTTTGTTTGGCGAAGTTTTTCAACCAAGGTCTTGATTTGTTCAGGTGTTCCTTCTTCTTCAGTGTTGATTTCCCAGATGTAAGCACTTGGGACACCATAGGCTTTAGAGAAGTATTTGAATGCTCCTTCGCTGGTTACAATGAGTTTCTTTTCAGCAGGGATATTATTAAATTTATCCTTACTTTCTTTATCAAGTTTGTCTAACTTATCAGTATATTCTTTGAGATTTTTTTCATAGAATTCCTTGTTGTTAGGATCTTTAGCGCTCAATTGTTTGGCGATATTTTTAGCAAAGATAATTCCATTTTCAAGGTTAAGCCAAGCGTGTGGGTCTTCTTTACCTTTTTCATTTTTTCCTTCAAGGTAGATAACTTCAACACCTTCACTGACTGCAAAGTAGTCTTTGTTTTCAGTTTTCTTAGCATTTTCTACCAATTTGGTGAACCAAGCATTACCACCTGTTTCAAGGTTGATACCGTTATAGAAAATGAGGTCTGCCTCAGAAGTTTTCTTAACATCTTCAGGAAGTGGTTCGTATTCGTGTGGGTCTTGTCCAATCGGAACGATACTGTGAAGATCAATCTTGTCACCAGCAATATTTTTAGTAATATCAGCGATGATTGAGTTTGTAGCAACAACTTTTAGTTTTTGACCAGAAGCTGTATCTTTTTTTCCGCTAGCACATGCTACAAGAGCAATGACGGAAAGAAAGAGAACGAGTAATGTACCTAATTTTTTCATTAGATCCTCCAATTTATTGGGGCTTTGCCCCTTATTTTAACAAATGTTTATTTTTTAGTTTCAAATATCGTTGTTTTGGAGCGATAAAGAAGCTAATGAGAAAGAAACTAGCAGCTGTAAGCACGATACTAGAACCTGCCGCAACGTTAAAGCTATAGCCGATAAAGAGTCCCAAAACTGAAGCAGTCGCTCCAAAGGTTGAGGAAAGGAAAATCATACTTTTCAGGCTATTAGCATACAGATAAGCAGTTGCAGCTGGGGTAATCAGCATGGCTACAATCAGGATAGTTCCGACACTTTGCATGGCTGTCACAGACACGAGAGTCAAGAGTACCATGAGAAGGTAGTGATAGAAATTGACAGGCATTCCCATGGCTTTGGCCAAGAGTTCATCAAAGGAAGTTATCAAGAGTTGCTTGAAGAAAATCCAGATTAACAAGAGAATGACTGCCCCAACACCCATAGTAATAAACATATCCGTATCTTGGACGGCTAGGATATTACCAAAAAGGATATGGAAAAGATCAGTTGAACTTTTAGCGACACTAATCAAGATGATACCGAGGGCTAAGAAAGAAGAAAAGGTAATGCCGATGGCGGTATCGCTTTTGATAATCGAGTTTCCCTTGATGTAGGTAATGATGATGGCAGCTAGCAGTCCAAAGACAATGGCTCCGATAAAGAAGTCAAGGCCCAAGATGAAGGAGAGGGCTACACCTGGTAAGACAGCATGTGAAATGGCATCTCCCATGAGTGACATCCCGCGTAGAATGATGAAACATCCTACAGCTCCAGCTACGACCCCGACGACAATAGCTGTTATCAAGGCATTTTGTAGGAAATGGAATTTTTGCAATCCATCGATAAATTCTGCAATCATAGGTCACCTCCATTGAAAAAGAGTCGATTACCGTAAGCTTCTTTGAGATTGGCTTCGGTAAAGGTTTCTTTGGTTGGACCAAAGGCAATCACTTCTCGATTGACAAGCAAGACTTGATCGAAGTAGAGGGGAACCTTGCTGAGGTCGTGGTGAACGATTAGAACCGTCTTCCCAGCTTTTTTCAGATCTCTCAACGTATTCATGATGATTTCCTCACTGACAGAGTCAATCCCAACAAAGGGTTCATCCAAGAGGATATAGTCGGCTTCCTGTACCAAACATCTAGCAATCAAGACCCGCTGGAATTGACCTCCAGACAGTTGACTGATTTGCCGTTCTGCGTAGTCAGCTAGACCGACGATTTCAAGGGCTTCTTTCACTTTCTTCCAATGTTTAGCCTTTAAACTGTGAAAGAGAGGGATAGAAGGAAAGAGTCCTAGCGAGACGCATTCCTTGACCTTGATGGGAAAGTTGTAGTCGATATTGATTTTTTGTTCGACATAGGCGATTCGATGTAAGGATTTTTTAACTTCCTTGTCATCGAGAAATGCCTGACCTTGCTGTGGGATAATTCCCAGCATCCCTTTTAATAATGTTGATTTCCCAGCACCGTTTGGACCAATGATACCGGTAATTGTTGGTCCATGGAGCACTAGTGAAATATCCTTAAGTGCCAACGTTTCTTTGTAGGAGACACTGAGGTTTTCGATACGTATCATAAGCTTGTATTCCTCCTGTCTCTTAATATACATTAAAAAAAAAATTAAGTCAAGTTAATTTTTAAAAAAATTAAAATAATAACTGAAAAATGATGGAAAGAGAAAGTTCATTTTTAATTGCATTCCCAAGCAATTTTTGTTAAGCTAAAAACAAGTACAAATGAAAGCGAGAACAAGATGACACGTTATCAAGATGATTTTTATGATGCAATCAATGGAGAATGGCAACAGACAGCTGAAATCCCAGCAGATAAGTCTCAAACGGGAGGTTTTGTGGATTTAGACCAGGAAATTGAAGACCTGATGCTGGCGACAACAGACAAGTGGTTGGCAGGAGAAGAGGTGCTTGAGGATGCTATCTTGGCAAACTTTGTCAAATACCACCGCCTAGTTCGTGATTTTGACAAGAGAGAAGCTGATGGTATCACACCTGTCTTACCACTTCTTAAAGAGTTCCAAGAATTAGAGACTTTTGCGGATTTTACAGCTAGACTAGCAGAGTTTGAACTTGCAGGAAAACCTAACTTCCTTCCTTTTGGTGTATCGCCAGACTTTATGGATGCTAGAATCAATGTTCTATGGGCTAGCGCTCCAAGCACGATCCTGCCAGACACAACCTACTATGCAGAAGACCATCCTCAGCGAGAAGAGCTCTTGACTCTTTGGAAAGAAAGCAGCGCAAATCTTCTCAAGGCTTATGATTTCTCTGATGAAGAAATTGAAGACTTGTTAGAGAAAAGACTAGAATTGGACCGTCGAGTTGCGTCAGTAGTGCTCTCTAATGAAGAAAGTTCAGAGTATGCTAAACTCTACCATCCATATTCTTATGAAGATTTCAAGAAATTTGCGCCTGCCTTACCCCTGGATGACTTCTTCCAAGCTGTTCTTGGACAAATACCAGACAAGGTTATCGTAGACGAGGAACGTTTTTGGCAAGCAGCAGAGCAATTCTATAGTGAAGAAGCTTGGCCTCTCCTCAAGGCAACCTTGATTTTAAGTGTTGTCAATCTCTCAACCAGCTATTTAACAGAAGAAATCCGTGTCTTGTCAGGTGCCTATAGCCGTGCGCTTTCAGGAGTTCCAGAAGCTAAAGACAAGGTCAAGGCAGCCTACCAGCTAGCACAAGGTCCTTTCAAACAAGCCTTGGGTCTCTGGTATGCCCATGAAAAATTCTCTCCAGAGGCCAAGGCAGACGTAGAGAAAAAAGTGGCAACCATGATTGATGTCTATAAGGAACGCTTGGCTAAAAATGACTGGCTGACTCCTGAAACTCGTGACAAGGCCATCGTCAAACTCAATGTCATCAAGCCTTATATCGGTTACCCAGAAGAATTACCAGAACGCTATAAGGACAAGGTAGTGGATGAAAATGCTAGTCTTTTTGACAATGCTCTAGCCTTTGCGCGTGTGGAAATCAAGCACAGTTGGAGTAAGTGGAATCAGCCTGTAGACTACAAGGAGTGGGGCATGCCTGCTCACATGGTCAATGCCTATTACAATCCACAGAAGAATCTGATTGTCTTCCCAGCGGCTATTTTACAGGCGCCTTTCTATGACTTGCATCAGTCATCTTCTGCTAACTACGGTGGTATTGGTGCAGTTATTGCCCATGAAATTTCTCACGCCTTTGATACCAACGGAGCTTCCTTTGATGAAAATGGTAGCCTCAAGGATTGGTGGACAGAGAGCGACTATGCTGCTTTCAAGGAGAAAACACAAAAAGTTATTGACCAGTTTGATGGACAGGATTCTTATGGAGCAACCATCAACGGTAAATTGACTGTATCAGAAAATGTGGCTGACTTGGGAGGAATCGCTGCAGCGCTTGAAGCTGCTAAGAGAGAACCAGACTTCTCAGCAGAAGAATTCTTCTACAACTTCGGTCGCATCTGGCGCATGAAAGGTCGTCCAGAATTTATGAAACTTTTGGCTAGCGTCGATGTGCACGCGCCAGCCAAACTCCGTGTCAATGTACAAGTACCAAACTTCGATGATTTCTTTACAACCTATGATGTCAAAGAAGGAGACGGTATGTGGCGTTCACCAGAAGCGCGCGTGATTATTTGGTAAGGCAAAAAATTTAGTCATCAGAAAAAAGGCATCCAATCAGGTGTGAAAACCTTGATAGGATGCCTTTTATAGTGGAAAGACTGCTGGATAATGTACTTAAAATGCGATAGTCATTGTCACCATCTTACTAGAAAAAGGGATTGAAGGTCTTTTCATGGGCGATGGTCGTAGCTGGACCATGTCCTGGATAGACATCGTAGTTTGGTAGGGTGAAGAGTTGAGTC
The DNA here is from genome assembly GCF_013276625.1 of Streptococcus sp. 9903. NCBI lineage: Bacteria > Bacillati > Bacillota > Bacilli > Lactobacillales > Streptococcaceae > Streptococcus > Streptococcus sp. 9903. The sequence continues at coordinate 27,556 of NZ_VMLI01000016.1, forward strand.
TGGATACTATGGAGGAGTTGTTCCATGCTACCAGTTGGAAGGTCGGTCCGTCCGATTGTTTCACGGAAAAGAGCATCACCTGTCAAGACTAGGTGAGCATTAGGAAAGACGATAGAAACACCGCCGATGGAGTGACCTGGTGTTGGCAAGACAGTGAAACGAAATTCCTCCAGTTGGTATTCTTCGTGAAAGACAAAGGTGCGTTCAGCCGGTTTTGCGACCACATCTGCCATATCATCGTGGCGGGGAAGTCCAGAGAGATTGTCGACAGGAGTATAGAGCCAGCTGGCTTCGCTCTCTGCGATATAGACAGGAGGATTGCCAAAAGTCTCGCGAACCAAGTCCAGACTCATGATATGGTCATAATGGGCGTGGGTCAGGAGAATAGCGCAGATCGGTTTGTTGAGGTTCTCGATTGTCTGACGAATGGCTTCCCAATGACTACCAGGATCTACTACGATAAGGTGATTTTCGCCTTCCAGGTAATAGGTGTTTTCATAGGCAACAGGATTGACGGTTTTATGGATTTTCATATTAGCTCCAATCTCAAAGAATGTACTAAATAAGTATAGCACAGTTAGGGAGAATAGGTAAGGATTTAGGATGAACTTAAAAACCAGCATGACTAGATGAAGACAGGCTGGTTATCAATTTATCAATATTGGAGAGGTGTCAATTGCCCTTCATAGGTTGCATAAACTCCGTCATTAGCTTGTTTGATAGATGTGATGTTTAGAGTGCCACCGTAGTTGGCTTCTCGTTTGTCACTATATTCACTATAAGTTATTCTATTGGGCAGGTTCTGGTCGTTAGCATAGTATTGAACGACTGTTTTTTTATAGCCTTGCTGGCTGAATAGGAACAGGCAGCAAACTCCTAACACTAGGAGAGAAAAGATAGAAATAGCAGTTTTTTTCATAGGCGTTCTCCTTATAAACTAAAGGATAAAAGAAAGCATCTTGAGGATTTTTAATTCCAAAATCCAGTCAAGGTACCAGTGTATGTGACACGAGTCCCACCGTTTGATCTTCGTACACTGTCTATTTCAAGTGTTCCTTTGAAGGTTGAATGGAAACTATCATTATATTCTGAATAGTAGATAGTTGGTGGGATGTAACCATCATCGTTATAGTATTTTGTTACTGTTTTACTATAACGATGAGAATATATACGCTCATAACGAGGACCTTCAAAGTTATTTGTTGTACTAGTTTCAGCAGCAGTGATTGGAACGGTAATAGATAGAGCAGTAGCTCCTAATAGTGTTAGTACAGTTTTTTTCATAGAATACTCCTTTGTAAAACGACGTCATTCAACTATATTGACTTGAATGAAAAGGTGATAAGGATAGGGAGTTAAATTATATTTAGGTTACAATATGGTTTCCGTTCTTCTATCTCTCCTTCTATCACCTAAATAGAAAATCTAACTGTACAATGTATTATAAAAAAATATTTCAGAATTGTCAAGCAATTCTGAAATATTTTTTTCCTATTCTGTTCCAATCTAGTTTTCATATTCTTAAAAAAGTGATAAAATGGTAGGAAGAATTGGAGAGTAGAGATGCCAAAAGAAGTGAATTTAACAGGCGAAGAAGTTGTCGCTTTAACCAAAGAATATTTAACAGAAGAGGATGTCCATTTTGTCCATAAGGCCTTGGTCTATGCGGTGGATTGCCACAGTGGTCAGTATCGCAAATCAGGCGAGCCTTATATCATTCACCCTATCCAAGTGGCAGGTATTTTAGCCAAACTCAAGCTAGATGCTGTAACGGTAGCTTGTGGTTTCTTGCACGATGTGGTGGAGGATACAGATGCGACCTTGGACGATTTGGAAAGAGAGTTTGGTCCTGATGTGCGGGTAATCGTAGATGGGGTTACCAAGCTTGGTAAGGTCGAGTACAAATCAATCGAGGAGCAATTAGCGGAAAATCATCGTAAGATGCTCATGGCCATGTCTGAGGACATCCGTGTTATCTTGGTTAAACTGTCTGACCGTTTGCACAATATGCGGACCCTAAAGCACCTTCGAAAAGACAAGCAGGAGCGCATTTCCAAAGAAACCATGGAAATCTATGCCCCACTTGCCCACCGTCTGGGGATTTCCAGTGTCAAATGGGAATTGGAAGACCTGTCTTTCCGTTATCTCAATCCAACGGAGTTTTACAAGATTACCCATATGATGAAGGAAAAGCGCAGGGAGCGTGAAGCCTTGGTGGATGAGGTGGTCACAAAATTAGAGGAATATACGACAGATCGTCACCTAAAAGGGAAGATTTACGGTCGTCCCAAGCATATTTACTCGATTTTCCGCAAAATGCAGGACAAGAGAAAACGGTTTGAGGAAATCTATGACCTGATTGCCATTCGTTGTATTTTAGACACTCAAAGTGATGTTTACGCCATGTTGGGTTATGTGCATGAACTTTGGAAACCGATGCCTGGTCGTTTCAAAGACTATATCGCTAACCGCAAGGCCAATGGTTACCAGTCTATCCATACGACAGTTTATGGGCCAAAAGGACCGATTGAGTTCCAAATTCGGACCAAGGCCATGCACGAGGTGGCTGAGTACGGGGTTGCGGCTCACTGGGCTTATAAGAAAGGCGTTAAGGGGCAGGTTAACAGCAAGGAATCTGCTATTGGGATGAACTGGATCAAGGAGATGATGGAGCTCCAAGACCAGGCTGATGATGCCAAGGAATTTGTGGACTCTGTCAAGGAAAACTATCTGGCTGAGGAGATTTACGTCTTTACCCCAGATGGAGCTGTCCGTTCTCTTCCCAAAGATTCAGGACCGATTGACTTTGCCTATGAAATCCATACCAAGGTTGGTGAAAAAGCGACTGGTGCCAAGGTCAATGGTCGTATGGTTCCTCTGACAACCAAGTTAAAAACTGGGGATCAGGTTGAAATTGTCACCAACCCGAATTCATTTGGTCCTAGCCGTGACTGGCTCAATATGGTCAAGACCAGCAAGGCGCGTAACAAGATTCGTCAGTTCTTTAAAAACCAAGATAAGGAACTGTCAGTCAACAAGGGTCGTGAAATGCTGATGGCTCAGTTCCAAGAAAATGGCTATGTGGCCAATAAATTCATGGACAAGCGCCACATGGACCAAGTTCTACAAAAGACTAGCTACAAGACAGAAGAATCCCTCTTTGCGGCCATCGGTTTTGGAGAAATCGGTGCTATTACCGTCTTTAACCGTCTGACTGAAAAGGAACGCCGTGAAGAAGAGCGTGCCAAGGCTAAGGCGGAAGCAGAAGAACTTGTCAAAGGTGGCGAGATCAAGGTTGAAAACAAAGAAACCCTCAAGGTCAAGCATGAGGGTGGTGTGGTCATTGAAGGAGCCTCTGGTCTCCTAGTGCGGATTGCCAAGTGTTGTAATCCTGTTCCGGGTGACGATATTGTTGGCTACATTACCAAGGGGCGTGGTGTGGCTATTCACCGTGTGGACTGTATGAACCTGCGTGCCCAAGAAAACTATGAGCAACGTCTCCTTGATGTGGAATGGGAAGACCAGTACTCTAGCTCAAATAAGGAGTATATGGCCCATATCGATATTTACGGCCTCAACCGTACAGGATTATTGAACGATGTACTGCAAGTTCTTTCAAACACAACCAAGAATATTTCAACGGTCAACGCCCAACCAACCAAGGATATGAAATTTGCTAATATCCATGTGTCCTTCGGCATTGCCAACCTCTCTACACTGACTACTGTCGTAGATAAGATTAAGAGTGTGCCAGAAGTCTATTCTGTCAAACGGACTAACGGTTAATTGCCCTAGCTCTTACTAGAAAGGCTATTATGAAAATCATTATCCAACGGGTTACAAAAGCCCAAGTAAGTATCGAAGGTCAGATTCAGGGGAAAATCAACCAAGGCCTCTTATTGCTGGTTGGTGTTGGACCAGAGGACCAAGAGGAAGATTTGGACTATGCTGTGAGAAAGCTTGTCAATATGCGGATTTTTTCAGACGCAGAAGGCAAGATGAACCTGTCTGTCAAAGATATTGAAGGAGAACTCCTTTCTATTTCTCAGTTTACCCTCTTTGCGGATACTAAGAAAGGCAATCGTCCAGCCTTTACAGGTGCAGCCAAGCCTGATATGGCATCAGACTTCTATGACGCTTTCAATCAAAAATTAGCGCAAGAAGTACCCGTTCAGACAGGTATCTTTGGAGCGGATATGCAAGTTGAGCTGGTCAATGACGGACCAGTTACCATTATCCTAGATACTAAAAATAGATAAGAAAGACCAAGCCCAGTCGGCTTGGTTTTTCTCATCTATCATAAAATACTCCAAAATGAAATCGTTTCTTGATAGGCTTTTGGGAAGTCTCTTTTCAGTTTTTGGCTTATGCGATAGGAAGAGATGAGATGTCCTAGGATTAGGAGAGTTCCCTGAAGGAGAAGTGGCACACCACTCAAACATATCAAGGAGAGAATCATCAGGCTATCCCATAGAAGGATTTGTAAGGCAAAATGCCAGAATTTTGGTCTAATCTGGGAATAGAGGTGACTAAAGTGGTCACAAAGCTGGTTTGAAAGATAGGCCAATAGCACAGGGTGAAAGAAAATGAGCCAACCACTATAAATTAAAATCCAATCCCAAGTGAGCCCCTCTTTAAATGTCAAAAATGCCAGCATAATTCCATCGATGGCAAGGAGCTCAATGGTTTTGATGAAGATGATTTTTTTCATGCTAAAACCTCCTTTTTTCATCTGTTAGTGACGTAATATTGAATATAATTATTATACAATATTTAGTTGGAGTGTGAAAGCGTTTACTATCTTTTTTGATATAAAAAATAGATAAGAAAACCCTGAAAATCAAACTTTCAGGGTTGGTAGGGGATTGGAGAAATTAGTTGATTTTCTCGACATAGAGTTGTTTTGCAATGTCCATACTTACTTGTAAGTCCTCGTCTTTACTAAGGATAGTGAAGGTGTTGCTGAAGCCATCAAACTGCTTGACTTGGAGCTGATCACCGATGTGAAGTGAGTGCTTGTCCAGATAATGGAGAATGTCAAAACTATCATGCACCCGAGTCAGGCGGTAGGAGCCAGCTTCCTTGATGTCAGCTAGTGGGAGGTTATTGATTTCAACTAGGAGTTCTCCCTTGGCAGGAATGGTTCCTCCGTGAGGGCAGGTCTTGGGAAATCCAAGCAATTTATCCAGTCTTTCCACGAAGAGGTCAGAGACAGTATGTTCCAATACCTCAGCTTCCTCGTGAATCTGGTCACTCGTATAGTTTAAATGATGAACCAGAAAAACTTCAATCAAGCGGTGTTTACGATAGAGCTCAGAGACCAATTTGAGGCCGAGGTCAGTCAGTAGATAGCCACATTCCTTGTCCTTGAGGATGAGATTTTCGCTCTTCATCCGTTTAATCATTTCAGTTACGGCAGGGGGAGAGACTTGCATGCGGGCAGCAATTTCCTTGTTGGTAATCTTATGCAAATCTATGCTAATTTCATAAATACATTTTAGATAGTCTTCTTTATTCGGGGTCATTCGCTTCCTCTTGTCTAATATCTTTATCTAGTATATCAAAAAAAGCTAGATTTCTCTAGCTGTGACTTTTTATGTTATACTTATTGCAAGAGAAAAAACGAGGAGATGGATATGACGAAAATAGCTCTTCTTTCAGATATTCATGGAAATACCACCGCCTTGGAGGCTGTTTTGGCAGATGCTCGGCAGCGAGGAGTGGATGAATACTGGCTTTTGGGAGATATTCTCATGCCAGGGACAGGGCGTAGAAGGATTTTGGACTTGTTGGCTCAACTACCGATTACGGTTAGAGTTTTGGGAAACTGGGAAGACAGTCTGTGGCATGGTATCCGTAAGGAATTGGATAGTACTCGTCCCAGCCAACGCTATCTCTTGCGCCAGTGCCAGTATGTTCTAGAGGAGATTTCCCTAGAAGAAATTGAACTGCTCCATAATCAACCACTCCAGATCCATCGTCAGTTTGGGGATTTGACGGTAGGAATTAGCCACCATCTTCCTGATAAGAATTGGGGACGAGAGTTGATTCATACTGGAGCGCAAGAGGATTTTGATCGCTTGGTGACCAATCCGCCTTGCGATATTGCTGTTTATGGTCATATTCACCAGCAGTTGCTTCGTTACGGGACTGGTGGACAATTGATTGTCAATCCTGGTTCGATTGGGCAACCTTTCTTTCTAGATGCCCAGTTGAGGAAGGACTTGCGAGCCCAGTATATGATTTTAGAATTTGATGACAAGGGCTTGGTAGATATGGACTTCCGACGGGTGGACTACGATGTGGCAGCTGAATTGCAGCTGGCTAAAGACCTCAAACTCCCTTATTTTGAGGTTTACTATGAAAGTCTGGTCAATGGGATCCACCATACTCATCATCAGGAATTTCTGAGTGAATTGGCCCAGAAAGAGGGTTATGATAGGGAGTTAGATGCCTGGTTGAAAAGTGGTAACGATTGACATTACAACTAAAAAGGGTATAATAAAAGAAAAAGAAGAGTAGAGGCAGGCTAGCCTCGTAAAAAGGAGAAGAGGATGCAAATTCCAAGTAGATTTACCATTGCGACTCATATGCTAATAATCATTGTCCTCAAGGGGAAGGAAAGCAAGGTGACCAGTGATTTTCTGGCTGCTAGTGTCGGGGTCAATCCTGTCATTATCAGAAAGACCTTGTCCCAGTTGAAGAAGGCAGAGCTGATTTCAGTAGCGCGCGGAACGGGCGGAACAGAGATTGTTAAGGATCTCAAAGACATTAGTCTATTAGATGTTTATCAAGCGGTTGAGTGTCTTGGTAAGACTGGTCAACTCTTCAGTTTCCATGACAATCCGAATCCAAATTGTCCAGTTGGAGCTCATATTCATGAGGTTTTGGATCAAAAATTGGAGAGAATTCAGTTGGCTATGGAGGCTGAACTTGGTCAGACCAGTTTAGAACAAGTCGTGGCCGATGCAGAGAGTCAGATGAAGGATTGAATTCTTCTTTAAAACAAAAAAGCTTATGAGAAGTTTTTTACCTTTTCATAAGTTTTTTTATCTATTTTTCCAAGCCTGGTAACGGGTATCAATCAATAATTGAGTAAGGCGTCCCAAGGTTTCTCTTTCTTCTGGAGTGAGGGATTGAGCTTGGACGAAGAGATGACGAATGTGTTCGATAGCTTTTAAGGAAGCCAAGTCATTGATAGAAGTAATACCAGAATCAAGAATGGTGCCAAAGAAAAGGTCGAAGTAAAGTTGAAGTTCCTCGTCAGGGACTGTGGCTACCCACTCCTTGAAGGTTATATCTACTTGTTGACTATCGCTGTTGGTCTTATCCAGTTGGATGAAGTGCTTGTCCTCAATCTGCCAACTAAAGGTATCGTGCTGGGCAATACCACCCAGGGCAGTACTTTGAACGATGATTTGGTGAGCAGGGATTTCCATCATCATACCGATGATGGAACCTTGTGGGATAAAGACCTTGGTTCTATCCATTATCCTTTGATAGCCCTCGGTTTGTGTCAGTTCTTTGTGGAGACCAGGCGCATCAAAGGTATAAACTGCTGTAATCTGATTTTGCAAGCTTTGCTCAATTTGACTAGCCGCATAGATGGCTAGATTTCCTCCCTTGGAATGCCCAGCCAGAATGACCTTCTGCTTAGGATAGTGGGCAAAAAAGTTCTTTAAATAGCGGAGGGCGTGCTTTTGAGCAGGAATTTCCTTCATATAGGTTAGGTGGAAATCTTCCTTCCAGCCAATGATACTGTCATCAGTCCCACGAAAGACAATCAGATAGGTATCGAGAGTGAGGCGGTAGGTTATAGCCGCAAATTGTTTTTGCAATTCAGGATCGATGTCATTGATAAAATGGGAGAGTTTGCAATTTTTGAAGCGTTTGTGTTGAGCTAGTTCATCTAATAGCTGGAGGCGATTTTTGCTGGTCAACATGTTAGGCTCCCTTGGAACCTGAGTTGCCAGGTCTAAAAGTCGCAGAGGAGTTGTGGAGACCAGATTATCAAAGGAGAGGTAGGTGATTTCTGTTAGGGCTAAAATGTCTAATTCATTCAAAGGTAAGTCGTAAAAGGAATCGTGTGCGACATCTTTCAGATAGTCAAAAATATTGGCCATAAGAGCTCCTTTCTTTTTGTTTATCTTATCAAATTTCCCTCAAATTAGCTAGTAGGGTTGCCTCATTTTGTTGGCTAAAAACAAGCTCTTTCAAATTCAGTTTCAGACCTTCCAGCATGGAAAAATCTGTTATAATAATAGAAAAGGAGAAGCGCATGCACAAGATTTTACTAGTAGAAGATGATCAGGTCATTCGTCAACAAGTCGGAAAAATGCTCTCTGAATGGGGATTTGAAGTGGTGCTGGTAGAAGATTTTATGGAAGTTTTGAGTCTTTTTGTTCAGTCGGAGCCTCATCTGGTCCTCATGGATATTGGTTTGCCCTTGTTTAATGGCTATCACTGGTGTCAGGAAATTCGCAAGATTTCCAAGGTGCCTATCATGTTTCTGTCTTCGAGAGACCAGGCTATGGATATTGTCATGGCAATCAATATGGGCGCGGATGACTTTGTGACCAAGCCTTTTGACCAGCAGGTTCTTTTAGCCAAGGTTCAGGGCTTGTTGCGCCGTTCCTATGAGTTTGGGCGTGACGAGAGTTTACTGGAATATGCTGGTGTTATTCTCAATACCAAATCAATGGATTTACATTATCAAGGTCAAGTCTTGAATTTGACCAAGAACGAATTTCAGATTTTACACGTGTTGTTTGAGCATGCGGGCAATATTGTAGCGCGTGACGACCTCATGCGGGAACTTTGGAACAGCGACTTTTTTATTGATGATAATACGCTCTCTGTCAATGTGGCTCGATTGCGTAAAAAGTTGGAAGAGCAGGGCTTGGTAGGATTTATCGAGACCAAGAAAGGGATAGGGTACGGACTGAAGCATGCTTGATTGGAAACAATTTTTTCTAGCCTATCTGCGTTCCCGTAGTCGTCTGTTTGTCTATCTGCTTGCTTTGGCATTTCTGGTTTTGCTCTTTCAGTTTTTATTTGCCAGTTTGGGAATTTACTTTCTCTACTTTTTCCTCTTGTGTTGCTTTGTAACCATCTTATTTTTCACTTGGGACATATTGGTGGAGATGCAGATCTATCGTCAGGAACTTCTCTACGGTGAGAGGGAAGCCAAATCTCCTTTGGAAATAGCCTTGGCTGAAAAATTAGAAGCGCGTGAGATGGAACTTTATCAGCAGAGGTCAGACGCAGAAAGAAAACTGAAGGATTTGCTGGATTACTATACCTTGTGGGTCCATCAGATAAAGACTCCCATTGCAGCTAGTCAACTCTTAGTTGCAGAAGTAGCCGACCGCCAACTGAAGCAGCAATTAGAACAGGAAATTTTCAAGATTGACTCCTATACCAATTTAGTTTTACAGTACCTGCGTTTAGAAAGTTTTCATGATGATTTGGTCTTGAAGCAGGTGCAAATCGAGGATTTGGTCAAGGAAATAATTCGTAAATACGCTCTTTTCTTTATTCAAAAAGGCTTAAATGTCAACCTACATGACCTTGATAAAGAAATCGTGACGGATAAAAAGTGGCTGCTAGTGGTCATTGAGCAAATTATCTCAAACAGTCTCAAGTACACCAAGGAAGGTGGTCTGGAGATTTATATGGAGGGGCAAGAGCTTTGTATCAAGGATACAGGAATCGGGATAAAAAACAGTGATGTCCTCCGAGTCTTTGAACGAGGTTTCTCAGGCTATAATGGTCGTCTGACCCAGCAGTCATCTGGACTTGGCCTCTATCTATCTAAGAAGATTTCTGAAGAACTGGGTCACCAGATTCGTATCGAGTCTGAGGTTGGAAAAGGAACGACAGTGCGGATTCAGTTTGCTCAAGTGAACTTAGTCCTTGAGTGAGAAGAGACGAAAAAGCCTCCGGACTGGAGGCTTTTGTGCTAGGTTCTTATTTCTCAACGCGTGATTTGTTGGCGATATCAGCTAGGATAGCTTGAACAAAATCATCTACTGAGACAGTTTGTGTTTCTTTTTGACCGTAGCGACGAACGTTAACAGTTCCGTCTTCCATTTCCTTGTCCCCAACAATCAATTGGTAAGGAATCTTGCTTGTTTGTGAAGCACGGATCTTGAACTGCATTTTTTCATTGCGCTCATCTACGTCTGCACGAACACCACGGTCACGGAGTTTCTTCGCTACTTCCCATGCGTAGTCCACGTGTTTTTCGTTAGATACTGGGATGAGGGTTACTTGGTGTGGTGCAAGCCATGTTGGGAAAGCACCTTTGTAGTTCTCAATCAAGATAGCTGTGAAGCGTTCCATAGTTGAGATAACTCCACGGTGAATCATAACTGGACGGTGCTCTTCGCCATCAGCTCCGATGTATTTAAGGTCGAAGCGTTCTGGAAGCAAGAAGTCAAGTTGGATAGTAGAAAGGGTTTCTTCTTTTCCAAGAGCGGTCTTAACTTGAATATCCAATTTTGGTCCGTAGAAGGCTGCTTCACCTTCGGCTTCAAAGTAGTCCACGCCCATTTCATCAAGGGCTGCACGAAGCATGGTTTGAGCATTTTCCCACATTTCATCGTTATCAAAGTACTTGTGAGTATCTTGAGGGTCACGAAGAGAGAGGCGGAAGCGGTATTCAGTCAAGTTGAAGTCTTCATAAACATCGATAATCAACTGAAGAGCACGTTGGAATTCTTCTTGGATTTGTTCTGGAGTCACAAAGAGGTGACCGTCGTTAAGAGACATTTCACGCACACGTTGAAGACCAGTGAGGGCACCAGATTTTTCATAACGGTGCATCATACCGATTTCGGCGATACGGATTGGCAATTCACGGTATGAGTGAACATGGTGTTTGAAGACTTGGATGTGGTGCGGGCAGTTCATTGGACGAAGGACAAATTCTTCCCCGTCACCCATATCCATAGTTGGGAACATGTCTTCTTGGTAATGATCCCAGTGACCAGAAGTCTTGTAAAGTTCAACAGAAGCAAGTGGTGGAGTGTATACGTGTTGGTAGCCAGAAGCTAGCTCTTTGTCTACGATGTAGCGTTCCAACTCACGACGAATAGTCGCACCATTTGGCAACCAGAATGGAAGTCCTTGACCCACCTCTTGAGAAATCATGAATAAATCAAGCTCTTTACCAAGTTTACGGTGGTCACGTTCTTTGGCTTCTTCACGCATTTGAAGGTAGTTTTTCAAGTCTTTCTTGTCAAACCAAGCTGTACCATAGATACGTTGCATCATAGCGTTGTCGCTATTTCCACGCCAGTAAGCACCTGCTACATGGAGAAGGTGGAAGATTTGGATACGACCTGTTGAAGGGACGTGTGGGCCACGGCAAAGGTCTACATATTCACCCTGACGGTAGATAGTCAAACCACCTTCGTCTTCTGAGTGTTCTTCAATCAATTCCAACTTGTAAGGGTCATTTTTGAAGATTTCACGTGCCTCGTCTTTAGTAACTTCTTCACGGATTGATGGGAAGTTTTCTTTGACAATTTTTTGCATTTCTTCTTCGATACGAGGAAGGTCTTCGTTAGAGATTTGACCAGCTGTGTTGTCTGTATCGTAGTAGAAGCCGTCTTCGATGGCTGGACCAACTCCCAAGTGAATGTCTGGGAAAAGACGACGAGCTGCTTGGGCGAACAAGTGAGCAGCTGAGTGACGTAGGATTGGAAGGGCATCTTCGTGATCAGGTGTCACAATTTCGATGCTTCCATCTTCAGTGATAGCACGAGTAGTGTCGATGAGTTTGCCGTTGAATTTACCAGCCAAGGCCTTTTTAGCTAGAGAATTGCTGATAGATTGAGCAATTTCAAAAGTTGTAACGCCAGATTCGAATTCACGAACAGCGCCGTCTGGGAAAGTAATGTTAATCATGATGTTCTCCTTACTTATATTATTGACGAATGTGTTAATCCTATTCTGAAAACAGGGATAGAGAATTGTGAAAGCTAGAAAAACAAAAAGCGACATCCTAGAAAGGACGTCGTAACGTGGTTCCACCTTCATTTATGTACCTCAAAAGAGAGGGACACCTCTGATTGGCTCTAACGTGGCCACCGTTTTATGTTTTCATAAAAACTCAAGAGTAGTATCAGTTTAGACTTCCTATGCGTTTCCAGCAACCACGCACTCTCTAGTAGAAAGGGGCTAAGTGACTTGTCTCTATGGATTATTATAGCATGATTGTGAGATTTTTCAAGGATTTTGTGAAAGTTTTTTGTTTTTCATTTTTGTAGAATATGCTTGATGCCAATACCGGAAACCATGCCCACCAGAGCCAAGGTTTCATAGATTAGCAAGTAAATTAGTATAAACTCACCAAAAGTTATGATAGTAAAGCAAAAGAGCAGTCCGTTACCAATTAACCACCAAAGTGAGAAACGGAAACGGTAGCTATAGAGTAGCGATATAATCAAGATTACCAGAGGTGTAAAGAAGAGAATATTATTTACGTAGAGACTCTTGAGAAAAAGGGGGTCAGAAATGATTAGTGATAACAACTCATAAAGTGGCCAGTAAAAGAAAAAGATGACCAGATAGTAGGGGAGATGGGAATAGAATCTAGGCATGATAATCACCTCGTTTAAAAACAGACAACTTGGATTTCTTACTATGATTATTATAGCATATTTAAAACAAGAAAGTAAATCTGTTGACAAAGAAGTTAGTTATTGGTAGAATAGGGATTGTCGTAAAGACAAATAACTTCTTCTTGGTTACAGGCATGCCAACCTGTCACTCGGATGAAGCCAAATAAAAAGGAGAAACATCATGGCAATCTCAAAAGAGAAAAAAAATGAAATCATCGCACAATATGCACGTCACGAAGGTGATACAGGTTCAGTAGAGGTTCAAGTTGCTGTCCTTACTTGGGAAATCAACCACCTTAACGAACACATCAAACAACACAAAAAAGACCACGCTACTTACCGTGGATTGATGAAGAAAATCGGTCGCCGTCGTAACTTGCTTGCATACTTGCGTAAAAACGACGTTAACCGTTACCGTGAGTTGATCAACTCTCTAGGACTTCGTCGTTAATTCAAGATACAAAGGCCGTCAAAAGCACAAAGCAAAAATAGGAAAATTGACGAAGAAACTTCAGTTTCTAGGAGATTTTATCTTTTTTGCCAGGTGCTTAGGCCGTGTTCAATTGAGCATATCTTGATAATGAAGCTACTCTAAATTGGGTAGCTTTTTTACTTTTGTCACCTTACCTCGATATACTCAAGTATAATCTTCGGTTACGGTTCCTAGCACTGTAAGGTAAAATAAACCAGAATGATCTCCCTTCGGGGAGATTTTTTTGTTTCACTGAAAGTTTCGTACATTCTTCGCCTCGTCGTCTAGTCTATAAACGGTTTATCCAGCAAGAATTATGATGCTAAGGGCGTAAGAAATCCGTATGAAAATAGGGAAATGACACAGTGTTCGATGAACACAAGGAGTTTCATCTTTTTCACTAGGATTTTAGCCCGAGCTCAAATCAGCTCTCTGATTTTCAGAGGGCTCTTTTATTGAGGTTTTATAGGTCACAATTTTGGAGACTACAAAAACCGGACTTGAAAGATGCTCAACTACAAGAGTGTTTTATCGGTCACAATTTTGGAGACTACAAAAACATCGTCAGCTTAATTTAACCCAACTAGTAAGTTTTATCGGTCACAATTTTGGAGACTACAAAAACGGACATCCAGTGAAAAAGAACCAACATTCTGTTTTATCGGTCACAATTTTGGAGACTACAAAAACCTCAAATGGTATCAGCTAATGACACCATAAAGGTGCGTAGCTACTCGGCTTGAAAAGCCGAGTAGCTGTCTGCAAGCCCCTTCGGAGAGCCCACACTTTACGAAGTAAAGTATAGTATGTTATACTTTACATGGAAGTAGTCACCGAATTCCAGTTAGAAATTACTTTGTAACTACGTTTTGAGGAGGAGTAAAATGCTTTCCTATGTTCGACATTACCCACTAGCGATAGCTAAATTAATGTGTCTGTGCTCTCCTAAAATCTGCTGATTTATTACTGACCAATACAGGAGGTTTTTTATGGGACAGACAATCATATCTGCTATTGGTGTTTATATTTCCACCAGTATCGATTATTTAATTATTTTATTTATTTTATTTGCACAGCTATCACAGAATAAACAAAAATGGCATATTTATGCGGGGCAATATCTAGGCACAGGCTTACTTGTAGGGGCGAGTTTAGTCGCTGCTTATGTCGTTAATTTCGTGCCTGAAGAATGGATGGTTGGATTGCTTGGTTTAATCCCTATCTATTTAGGGATTCGCTTTGCAATTGTTGGAGAAGGTGAGGAAGAAGAGGAAGAAGAGGAAGAAATTATTGAAAGATTAGAACAAAGCAAGGCAAATCAACTGTTTTGGACAGTTACATTGCTAACAATTGCGTCTGGCGGAGATAATTTAGGTATCTATATACCTTATTTTGCTTCGTTAGATTGGTCACAGACCCTCGTGGCCTTGCTTGTGTTTGTAATCGGCATAATTATCTTATGCGAGATTAGTCGGGTGTTATCCTCTATTCCGTTAATATTCGAGACAATTGAAAAATACGAGCGAATCATTGTGCCCTTAGTATTCATTCTACTTGGACTATACATCATGTATGAAAATGGCACGATAGAGACTTTTCTGACCGTGTAGATTTTTTTGTTTCACTAGGATTTTATCCCGAGCTCAAATTGGCTCTCTGATTTTCAGAGGGCTTTTTATGTTGTCACTTTACCTCGATATACTCAAGTATAATCTTCGGTTACGATTATTAGCACTGTAAGACCAACTATATTTATTTTTCTCATCTTGTTCCATTGTTGAAAATATGGTATACTTTTCATGAGAATTTTCTAAATTTTTAAGATTCTATCAAAGGAGGTTTGCATGCTTTCCAAATTTTCTGGAAGCCGACAAGACCAGCAATTTGTGTTACTTTTAGTTATTTTGCTAGGTATTTTAGGGATTTCTCTCTTTCTAGCAGTTTCAATGGGATCTGTTGCGATTGATCTAGGAGATACCTATCGGATTATTTTGAGCAGGTTAGGATTTCCTCTTGAGATAGGAGAGGTTTCCAAGTCCACTCTTGCCATTGTATGGAACATGAGATTCCCTCGAATATTGTTAGGTCTGATAGTAGGAGCAGGACTTTCTATGTGTGGAAGCGTGATGCAGTCTACAGTGAACAATCCCATAGCAGAGCCTTATGTCTTAGGAATATCTGCGGGTGCAACTCTAGGGGCAACCTTGAGCATCATTCTTGGTTTAAAAGTGATGATTAGCCTTGGAGCTTTTCTTGGAGCTATCTTGGCAACAATTGCTGTCCTCATCATTGCCTCTATGCAGGGAAGGATGACAACTTCCAGTCTGATCTTATCGGGAACGGTGGTCAACGCTCTCTTTCTGGCTTTTTCAAACTTTATTATCTCAGTCGGCGCTAATGCGGACAGTGTGATGACCATTAAGTTTTGGACCATGGGTTCGCTTGCCGGGACTACTTGGTCTGACTTAGTCCTGCCAACTATAGTAGTAGGATTGGCCTTTCTATTTTTCGCTACCCAGTATCGTGTTTTTAATGCGATGATGATGGGAGATGAGGCTGCTTTAACTTTAGGAATCCCTTTACGCTTTTATTGGTATCTTTATGTGACAATGGTGGCTGTGCTGACAGCAGTCTTAGTGGCAACCTGTGGGATTATTGGATTTGTCGGTCTGATTACTCCTCACTTAGCACGAGGGTTAGTAGGAACGAATTACAAGAGACTTTTTCCTGTTGCGACCATACTGGGTGCCCTCTTTGTCATTTGGGCAGACGTACTCTCTCGTATCATCATTCCAAACGCAGAGCTTCCTATTGGTATTTTCACAGCCTTAGTAGGTGCTCCCTTCTTTATCTACATTGTTGGAGGTAGGCGAAGGGAGGTGAGGACCTGATATGGACTTGATTTGTCAGGATGTCCACTTTGGACTGGGAGAGAAAAAAATCCTCAAAGGAGTCTCTTTTAAGGTTGAAGGAAATCAATTTCACACGATATTAGGACCAAATGGAAGCGGGAAAACCAGTCTACTTAAACTCCTCTATCGTCAGGAAAAGGTGGACAAAGGCTTGATAAGCCTAGATGGAAAGCCTCTGGAACAATGGACGCTCAAAGAAACAGCCAAGCAAATGGCAGTTGTGACCCAGTTTAACCAACTGCAGTTTGATTCTACAGTTGAGGAAATCGTCTTGCTGGGAAGAACTCCCCACCTCTCTTTTTTACAGAAGGAAAAGGAAAGAGATTATACCCTCGTTCAAGATGCCCTCGTTAAGGTGGATATGCTTGAGAAGAAAACTCGTCTCTATTCGTCCCTGTCAGGAGGAGAGAAACAGCGAGTTTTGTTAGCCCGCGCCTTGGCGCAAGAACCGACTCTCTTGCTCCTGGACGAACCAACCAATCACCTGGATATCAAGTATCAGTTAGACTTGTTGGCCATTGTGAAGGAGCTCAAGGTCAATGTTTTAGCTGTCCTGCATGATATTCAACTTGCTTGTCGCTATTCGGATTATCTCTATCTAATGAAAGAGGGAGAAATCCTTTACCAAGGGACTCCAAAGGAGACCATCACCCCTGAGTCATTGCAAACTGTATATGGAGTTCAAAGTCAGGTGACTTGGACCGAGGATCAGCAAGCCATGATTCACTATTTATAAGAATGAAAAGGAAAACAAGATGAAAAAAACACTCAGCATTTTACTGGTAACAGTAGCTACCCTAACCATGGCAGCTTGTGGCAATACTACTACAGAAAAAGCTACCACTCAATCTAGCTCAGAAACAAGTCAAAAGGCGAGCACAGAGACGACTTATCCGTTAACGGTTAAGACCTATGACGCGAAAGGGAATGAAGTCGAACAAGTTTTTGACAAGACACCTGAAAAAGTTATTACAAATAATCTTTCAACCACTGAAATTTTATTGGAGTTGGGGTTGAAGGATAAAATTGTTGGCATGCTCAATCCAGACAATGCTGTGACGGACAAATACAAGGACGCGATTGCGACTATTCCTCAAATTGGGGATAAAAAAACAGTCTCACAAGAGACAGTCCTTTCTTATGAGCCAGACGCTGTGATGGGTCGAAACATGATGTTTTCTGAAAAATCCTTGGGGACAGTTAGCACTTGGAATGAAAACAAAATCCCAGTTTATACTCAAAAAGCTTCTCTCTCAACAATTCAGCAAGATTTGGGGAATATCGTAGAAGATGTCAAAAATCTTGGAATGATTTTTAATGTTCAGGACAAGGCCAATGAATACGCGGCCCAATTACAAACTAAAATTGACGCTGTTAAGAAAGCAAATCCAGCAAGTCAAGGTGAAAAGAAAAAGGCTTTGATTATGGTTGCTTATAATGATGAAACCTTCGGTGCCTACAAGTCTGCTTTGCAAGAAAGTTTGCTGAACCAACTTGGTTATACAAACGTTGCTACGGGGACATCAGGCTTGACCTTGGAAAACCTCGTGTCAATGGATCCTGAATTGATTATCTATGTAACCAGCGATCGTAATAAAAAATTGGATGAAAAAGCAGTAGAGTTGATGAAGGCAAATGCTGTTTTGGAAAGCGTTCCTGCTATTAAGAATCAAAAAATCATGACCATCTCTTACGATGAATTGATGGACTATGGTCCAGCAGTGATTGATTCCCTTGAGAAAATCAATGACTTTATCAATAAATAATAAGTTTGATTGGGAAGGAATTCAAGTCAAAATCAGCCTTCCTTCTAACTACGACCCCAATCAAACCTATCCGGCTATTTTATTGAATGATGGAAACTTGGATTTCCTATCGTTTCTTTCCGAATCTGTGATTTTAGTGGGCTTAACCTCTAAAAATCGCCTAGACGACTACACTCCATGGGCGACATCTGCTCTGAGAGATGGGGCTCCAGATTTTGGCGGTCAGGCAAATGCCTATCATAGTCATTTATTTGGAGGTCTTTTGGACAAGTTGCAGTCGCTTTATCGCTTGGATAAAAATCGCCTTGCTTATGGAGGTTACTCACTAGGTGGTTTGGTGGCAGTCTACAGTCTTTTCAGCTTTGACAATGTTTCCTGTGTCTTCTCCATCTGCGGTTCCTTTTGGTATCCTGATTTTGTGACTTACTGCAAGGCAGAGACAGTGAAAAATCTAGACTGTTTGCTGTATTTACAGAATGGTCAAACAGAAGGAGCACACCATACTAATCGCTTGGCTCAAGCACCAGCCTATGCTGAGCAGATCCATACTAGTCTTGAGAAACGCTATCCGAATGGTCAGTTTGTCTTTGATCCTTATGGACACCATGAACAAGTAGCTGAGCGATTTCTAGTTTTTTCCAGCTGGTTGGCCAAAAAATGGAAAATCGAATAAAAGATTTATCCCTTGGCTTTTGCCAAGGGATTGTTGTATTTATTTAACCAAGGTTTTCTCTCTTTTTATCTGGATTCCATACGAAGCTTGCGATAAAGCTAAAGATGATAGTTAGGATAGCGAGGATAACCGCAAGGATAAGGGCAGGGATGCGGATAAGCCACCAGAGTGGGTTTGGTTTTTTATCATTGTGCCATTGTTTCGTTTCTTGGTCCAAACGTTGGAATTCTGTTTGAATGCGATTGGCGACTGTTTCAATGCCTTCATCATTCATTTTCTTGATATCTGAGATATCGATTGGATTTCCGAAGTTCATATCAACACGCTCACGGCTAACCAAGCCCTTCAAAGTCATGGGACCTGTGTAGGTAACCGGCATGATACGGACCTTGGCCATTTTGGCAATCAAGGCTACGCCACCCTTAACATCATTTGAGTGACGGCTCCCACTTGGAAACATGATAAGAGAGCGATCACTTTTTTTGAGGACATTGATAGGGTATTTGATGGCAGAAGCGCTAGGATTTTCACGGTCGATAGGAAAAGCGCCACACATACGAATCCACCAACCAAAGATACGGTTGGTAAAGAGTTCTTTTTTGGCCATAAAGATGAACTGTTTTGGCTTGGTCGCAAAGGCCATGTAAACAGGATCCCACCAGGTGCGGTGAGGTGCAACCAGAATATAATTTTCATCTTGATTAGGAATTTTATCAGTATTATGATAGTGGGCATTGCCATTGATGGACCATAGGAGCAAGACAACCAATCCACGTAAATAAGTATAAAACATGCGATCTCCTTCGATTATTTTCTTGTTATTATTATACCTTATCAAAGGAGGGCTGGCAAACTTTTCCCTTGACTAGGTGCATATTTGGGATGAGATTAGAATTCTGTTAAAAAAAATGATATGATAGAATTTATGGATAAAAATAAGATTATGGGATTAACCCAAAGAGAAGTCAAGGAAAGACAGGCTAAGGGCTTGGTCAATGATTTTACTGCATCGGCCAGTACTAGCACTTGGCAAATCGTTAAACGAAATGTCTTTACCCTTTTTAACGCTTTGAACTTTGCCATTGCTTTGGCCCTTGCCTTTGTGCAGGCTTGGAGCAATTTGGTCTTTTTTGCTGTTATCTGCTTTAACGCTTTTTCTGGGATTGTGACCGAGCTGCGGGCTAAACACATGGTGGACAAGCTCAATCTCATGACCAAGGAAAAGGTCAAAACCATTCGTGATGGCCAAGAAGTGGCTCTGAATCCTGAAGAATTGGTGTTAGGAGATGTCATTCGTTTGTCTGCAGGAGAGCAGATTCCCAGTGATGCCTTGGTTTTGGAAGGTTTTGCGGAAGTCAATGAAGCCATGCTAACGGGAGAGAGTGATTTGGTGCAAAAGGAAGTTGACGCCTTGCTTTTGTCTGGAAGTTTCCTAGCCAGTGGGTCAGTTTTAGCTCAAGTTCACCATGTCGGTGCAGACAACTATGCTGCCAAACTCATGCTGGAAGCCAAGACCGTTAAACCAATCAACTCTCGTATCATGAAATCGCTGGACAGGTTAGCTGGTTTTACTGGGAAGATTATCATTCCCTTTGGTCTGGCTCTCTTGCTAGAAGCCTTGCTTTTAAAAGGCCTGCCTCTCAAGTCATCCGTTGTAAATTCGTCGACAGCCCTACTGGGAATGTTGCCCAAGGGAATCGCCCTTTTGACCATTACTTCGCTCTTGACTGCAGTGATCAAGCTAGGTTTGAAAAAGGTCTTGGTGCAGGAGATGTACTCTGTTGAGACCTTGGCGCGCGTGGACATGCTCTGTCTGGACAAGACGGGTACCATCACCCAAGGAAAGATGCAGGTGGAAGCCGTTCTTCCTTTGACCGAACAGTATGGAGAGTCAGCGCTTGCTAGCATCCTGACAAGCTACATAGCCCATAGTGAGGATAAAAATCCAACTGCCCAAGCTATTCGCCAGCGTTTCCAAGGTCTAGTAGCCTATCCTATGATTTCCAATCTCCCCTTCTCTAGCGACCGCAAGTGGGGAGCAATGGAATTGGAAGGTTTGGGAACAGTTTTCTTAGGGGCGCCTGAGATGTTGCTGGATTCTGAGGTCCCAGAAGCCAGAGAGGCCTTGGAGAGAGGTTCACGTGTCTTGGTCTTAGCCCTCAGTCAGGAAAAACTAGACCATCACAAACCACAGAAACCATCTGATATTCAGGCTCAAGCCTTGCTGGAAATCTTGGATCCCATTCGAGAAGGAGCAGCAGAGACGCTGGACTATCTCCGTTCTCAGGAAGTGGGCCTCAAGATTATCTCTGGTGATAATCCGGTCACTGTGTCCAGTATTGCCCAGAAGGCTGGCTTTGCAGACTATCACAGTTATGTAGATTGCTCAAAAATCACGGATGAGGAATTGGTTGATATGGCTGAGGAAACAGCCATTTTCGGTCGTGTTTCCCCTCATCAAAAGAAACTCATCATCCAAACGTTGAAAAAAGCAGGCCATACAACAGCTATGACTGGGGATGGAGTTAATGATATCCTGGCCCTTCGTGAGGCGGATTGTTCTATCGTGATGGCTGAGGGAGATCCGGCGACTCGTCAGATTGCTAATCTAGTTCTCTTGAACTCTGACTTTAATGATGTTCCTGAGATTCTCTTTGAAGGCCGTCGTGTAGTCAATAACATTGCCCATATCGCCCCTATTTTCTTGATAAAGACCATCTATTCTTTCTTGCTCGCAGTCATCTGTATTGCCAGTGCTCTTCTGGGGCGGTCTGAATGGATCTTGATTTTCCCCTTCATTCCGATCCAGATTACTATGATTGACCAGTTTGTGGAAGGTTTCCCGCCATTCGTTCTGACTTTTGAGAGAAATATCAAACCTGTTGAGCCAAATTTCCTTAGAAGATCCATGCTTCGTGCCCTACCAAGTGCTCTCATGGTTGTGTTCAGCGTTCTGTTTGTGAAAATATTTGGAAGTAGCCAAGGTTGGTCTGAGTTAGAAATCTCAACTCTACTCTATTATCTCTTGGGGTCAATTGGTTTCTTATCCGTATTTAGAGCCTGCATGCCATTTACCCTATGGCGTGTCCTCTTGATTGTTTGGTCAGTAGGAGGCTTCTTAGCAACAGCTCTCTTCCCAAGAATTCAAAAATTGCTTGAAATTTCAACCTTAACAGGACAAACTTTACCTGTTTATGGTGTCATGATGTTGGTCTTTACCGTGATATTTATCTTAACCAGTCGTTACCAAGCGAAAAAATAAAGAAAGGCTGCAATCTGTGGATTGCGGTCTTTTTAGGTGGAGGAGTGCTAGCTGAAATGTGGTATAATAAGAGGTAATAGAGTTTGGAAAGTGAGAGAGAATGATTTCAAAGAGATTAGAATTAGTGGCTTCCTTTGTGCCACAGGGAGCCATTTTATTAGATGTGGGAAGTGACCATGCTTATCTGCCTATCGACTTGGTCGAGAGAGGCCAAATTAAAAGTGCTATTGCAGGTGAGGTGGTGGAAGGTCCCTACCAGTCCGCAGTCAAAAACGTTGAAGCTCATGGTCTAAAGGAGAAAATCCAAGTCCGTTTAGCCAATGGGCTGGCAGCTTTTGAAGAGGCAGACCAAGTGTCTGTCATTACCATTGCTGGTATGGGTGGTCGTTTGATTACTAGGATCTTAGAAGAAGGCTTGGACAAGTTAGCTAATGTAGAACGATTGATCCTCCAGCCTAATAATCGTGAAGACGATTTGCGTATCTGGTTACAAGAGAACGGATTTCAGATTGTGGCTGAAAGCATCTTAGAAGAAGCTGGCAAGTTTTATGAGATTTTGGTGGTGGAAGTAGGACAAATGAAGCTATCAGCCAGTGATGTTCGCTTTGGACCTTTCTTGTGCAAAGAGGTCAGTCCAGTCTTTGTCCAAAAATGGCAAAAAGAATCTGTTAAGCTAGAGTTTGCCCTTGGACAAATCCCTGAAAAAAATTTGGAAGAACGTCAAGTTCTAGTAGATAAGATTCAAGCCATCAAGGAGGTTCTTCATGCTAGCAAGTGAAGTAATTAACGCATATGAAGCCTTTTGCCCTCAGGAATTTTCCATGGAGGGAGACAGTCGTGGTCTGCAAATTGGCACTTTAGACAAGGATATCCAAAGGGTCATGGTGGCTCTGGATATTCGTGAAGAAACAGTGGCTGAAGCTATTGAAAAGGGTGTGGACTTGATTATCGTCAAGCACGCGCCGATTTTCCGTCCCATCAAGGATTTGGTAGCTAGCCGTCCGCAAAATCAGATTTACATCGACCTGATCAAGCATGACATCGCAGTTTATGTTAGCCATACCAATATTGACATCGTTGAAAATGGTCTCAATGACTGGTTCTGCCAGATGCTAGGTATCGAGGAAACGACTTATCTGCAGGAAACAGGTGCTGAACGTGGGATTGGACGTATTGGGAATGTTCAGCCTCAGACCTTTAGGGATTTTGCTCAACATGTCAAGCAAGTCTTTGGTCTAGATAGTCTTCGAATGGTGCATTATCAAGAGGGTGATTTGCAGAAGTCTATTTCAAGAGTGGCCATCTGTGGTGGTAGCGGGCAGTCATTCTATAAGGATGCCTTAGCTAAGGGAGCAGATGTCTATATTACTGGTGATATCTACTATCACACTGCCCAAGATATGCTGTCTGATGGTTTGCTAGCATTGGACCCAGGTCACTATATTGAAGTGCTTTTTGTGGAAAAAATTGCAGAGCTTCTTAATCAATGGAAAGGAGAAAAGGGCTGGACAATCGATATTGTACCTAGTCAAGCATCGACCAATCCTTTCCACCATATCTAGTTAGAAAGTGAAAACAATGAAAAAAGTTGCTATTATCGGAGCAGGAATTGTGGGAGCAACAGCTGCCTACTACCTCTCGAAAGAAAGTGACCTAGAGGTGACCGTTTTTGACCATGGACAGGGTCAGGCAACCAAGGCTGCAGCAGGAATTATCAGTCCTTGGTTTTCCAAACGCCGCAATAAAGCTTGGTACAAGATGGCGCGCTTGGGGGCTGATTTTTATGTGGATTTATTGGCTGATTTAGAGAAGTCAGGACAAGAGATCGACTTTTACCAGCGTTCGGGAGTCTTTCTCCTGAAAAAGGATGAAACTAAGTTGGAAGAACTCTATCAACTAGCCCTCCAGCGCAGAGAAGAATCTCCCTTGATAGGGCAATTAGCCATTCTGGACCCAGCATCAGCTAATGAATTATTCCCTGGCTTACAGGGATTTGACCGCTTGCTCTATGCTTCTGGTGGAGCGAGAGTAGATGGTCAACTCTTAGTGACTCGTTTGCTGGAAGCCAGTCAGGTCAAGCTGGTCAAAGAAAAAGTGAGTCTGACACCGTTAGCATCAGGCTACCAGATTGGCGAAGAGGTGTTTGATCAGGTTATTTTGGCGACTGGAGCTTGGTTGGGGGATATGTTAGAACCCTTGGGTTATGAAGTGGATGTTCGTCCCCAAAAAGGACAACTCCGAGATTATTGGCTTGCCCAAGACATGGAATCTTATCCTGTGATTATGCCAGAAGGGGAGTGGGATCTGATTCCTTTTGTAGGTGGGAAATTATCTTTAGGCGCTACTCATGAAAATGATATGGGTTTTGATTTGACGGTGGATGAAACCTTGCTCCAGCAAATGGAGGAGGCGGCCCTGCCTTGCTATCCTAGTTTAGTAGAAGCTACCAGAGCTGGTGAGCGTGTGGGAATCCGTGCCTACACTAGTGATTTCTCACCTTTCTTTGGGCAGGTGCCAGAATTGGCAGGTGTCTATGCTGCTAGTGGACTAGGTTCATCAGGCCTCACAACTGGTCCTATCATTGGTTACCATCTAGCTCAACTGATCCAAGACAAGGAGTTGACTTTGGACCCTCTAAACTACCCAATTGAAAACTATGTCAAACGAGTAAAAAGCGAATAATACTCAATGAAAATCAAAGAACAAACTAGGAAACTAGCCGCGGGCTGGTCAAAGCACTGCTTTGAGGTTGTGGATAGAACTGACGAAGTCAGTAACATATATATGACAAGGCGACGTTGACGCGGTTTGAAGAGATTTTCGAAGAGTATAAGAATTTTACTGAAATTTTATCCTCCCCTCTAGGATGGCAAATGACATTCCCTATCAAAAATGGTAAAATAAGAAAAAATAATCCAAGAATCGAGGAAAAAAGATGCAAGAAAAGATTTTGGTGACGGGTGGAGCTGGTTTTATCGGAACTCACACTGTTATTGAGTTAATCCAAGCTGGTCATCAGATTGTTGTGGTGGATAACCTTGTTAACAGCAACCGTAAAAGTTTAGAAGTTGTTGAGAGAATTACAGGAGTTGAGATTCCTTTCTATGAGGCAGATATCCGTGATACAGATACTCTTCGTGACATTTTCAAACAAGAAGAACCAACAGGGGTCATTCACTTTGCTGGTTTGAAGGCTGTTGGCGAATCAACACGTATCCCTCTTGCCTACTATGACAACAATATCGCTGGAACTGTTAGTCTTTTGAAAGCCATGGAAGAAAACAACTGTAAAAACATCATTTTTAGTTCTTCTGCGACAGTTTACGGAGATCCGCATACAGTGCCCATCTTGGAAGATTTCCCACTTTCAGTGACCAATCCATACGGTCGTACCAAACTCATGTTAGAGGAAATTTTGACGGATATCTACAAGGCAGACTCAGAATGGAATGTTGTCTTGCTTCGTTACTTTAACCCAATCGGAGCCCATGAGAGTGGAGATTTGGGAGAAAATCCAAACGGTATTCCAAACAATCTCTTGCCATATGTGACTCAAGTAGCCGTTGGAAAATTAGAGCAAGTACAAGTGTTTGGAGATGATTACGATACCGAAGACGGAACTGGTGTTCGTGACTATATCCACGTTGTTGACTTGGCTAAAGGTCACGTTGCAGCTCTGAAAAAAATCCAAAAAGGCTCAGGTCTAAACGTTTATAACCTTGGCACAGGTAAAGGCTACTCAGTTCTTGAAATTATCCAAAATATGGAAAAAGCAGTGGGACGCTCAATTCCTTACCGCATCGTAGACCGTCGCCCAGGGGACATCGCAGCCTGCTATTCAGATCCTGCAAAAGCCAAAGCAGAACTTGGCTGGGAAGCAGAGTTAGGCATCACCCAAATGTGTGAAGACGCATGGCGTTGGCAAAGCAAGCATCCAAATGGATTTGAATACTAAGATGGTGATGTCAATCATTGTCCCCTGTTTAAACGAAGAGGAAGTGCTTCCTCTTTTTTATCAGGCTTTGGAAACTTTACTCCCGGATTTGGAAACAGAAATCGAGTATGTCTTTGTTGACGATGGATCAAGTGATGGGACTTTGGAACTCTTAAAGTCCTATCGGGAACAAAATCCGGCAGTGCATTATATTTCTTTTTCACGAAACTTTGGCAAAGAAGCAGCTCTGTATGCAGGCTTACAATATGCGACAGGAGACCTAGTGGTGGTGATGGATGCGGACCTCCAAGATCCTCCTAGTATGCTGCTTGAGATGAAAAATTTACTAGACCAGAATGCAGATTTAGACTGTGTAGGAACACGGAGAACTAGTCGGGAGGGAGAGCCCTTCTTTCGCAGTTTCTGTGCTGATCTCTTTTACCGCCTCATGCAAAAAATTAGCCCAGTAGCCCTGCCCTCAGGTGTTCGTGATTTTCGTATGATGAGAAGGTCTGTAGTCGATGCCATTTTAAGTTTGACCGAGTCCAATCGTTTTTCTAAGGGACTCTTTGCCTGGGTCGGCTTTAAAACCCACTATCTGGACTATCCAAATGTCGAAAGGCAGGCTGGCAAGACCAGTTGGAGTTTTAGGCAACTTTTTTTCTACTCCATTGAAGGGATTGTTAATTTTTCAGATTTTCCCTTGATTATCGCCTTTGTTGCAGGTCTCTTATCTTGCTTTGTTTCTCTAATAATGACCTTTTTTGTTGTGGTGCGGACTCTCATTTTGGGCAATCCGACATCAGGTTGGACCTCTCTGATGGCTGTCATTCTCTTTCTTGGAGGCATTCAACTCTTGACCATTGGGATTCTCGGCAAGTACATCAGTAAAATTTATTTGGAGACTAAAAAAAGACCACTTTATCTTATCAAAGAAAAAAGTGACCTTCCTGATTTTACAGAAAAAAATAAAGTGAAAAGACTATAATTTTACATGGAAATGTGCTAAACTAGAGGGAGTGGATTATCGCCATTGATTTAGGCTTCCTGGTTTCCAATCAGGGCGCGAGTTGGGCAATTTTTAACAGCCTCTAAGACATCCTGACTAGGAGAAATTTCTTTTTCCAGCTGGTCAAGATCATCGTAAAAACGCACGATTCCATTATCGTGGTAATCAAATAAATCAGAATAAGTTTGGCAAAGTCCACAGGCGATACATCGTTCAGGTATAAGTGTGATTTTCATGTTCATATTTATATTGTAATAAGAAAAGTAAAAAAAAACAAGGAGTAGGGTATGGAAAAAGAACCGTGGCAAGAAGATATTTATGATCAAGAAGAATCAAGAGCAGAGCGTCGGCATCGAAACCACGGAGGGGCTGATAGGATGGCTAATCGTATTTTGACGATCCTAGCTAGTATTTTCTTTGTAATTGTGGTGGTGATGGTCATCGTTCTCATCTATCTATCATCGGGGGGGAGTAATCGCACAGCAGCCTTAAAAGACTTTCATGATTCTGATGCAAGTGTAGCACAAGTCTCATCTTCAAGCAGTTCCCAGCCTGAGCAAAGTTCAGAGCCAGAATCTACTTCTAGTAGTTCAGAAGAAGCTACTAATCCTGAAGGAACGATTAAAGTTCTCGCAGGAGAAGGGGAAGCAGCTATTGCCGCTCGTGCAGGAATCTCCATTGCTCAGTTAGAGGCCTTGAATCCTGGGCATATGGCTACAGGGTCTTGGTTTGCTAATCCAGGTGATGTTATAAAAATAAAATAGGAGCCGATATGAAAACAATTCAAATTGCTATTGACGGTCCTGCTTCAAGTGGTAAGAGTACGGTCGCAAAGATTATTGCCAAGGATTTTGGATACACCTACCTAGATACAGGTGCCATGTATCGTGCGGCAACCTATATGGCTCTCAAGAACCAGTTAGGAGTGGAAGAGATTGAGGAGCTTTTAGCCTTATTGGACCAGCATCCAATCAGTTTTGGACGCTCAGAAACTGGAGAACAGCTTGTCTTTGTAGGAGATGTGGATATTACCCATCCTATCCGTGAAAATGAAGTGACCAATCATGTTTCTGCTATTGCAGCAATTCCTGAAGTGCGTGAGAAACTGGTTTCCCTCCAACAAGAAATTGCCCAACAAGGCGGGATTGTCATGGATGGTCGCGATATTGGAACTGTTGTATTGCCACAAGCAGAATTAAAAATTTTCCTAGTAGCTTCTGTTGATGAGAGAGCAGAGCGCCGTTACAAGGAAAATATCGCCAAGGGAATTGAAACAGACCTTGAAACTTTAAAAGAGGAAATTGCTGCGCGTGACTACAAGGATAGTCATCGTGAGACTTCGCCTCTCAAACAAGCAGAGGATGCAGTTTACCTTGATACAACTGGATTGAACATTCAAGAAGTAGTTGAAAAAATCAAAGCAGAAGCTGAAAAAAGAATGTAGATATAGAAAAGCCGATAGATGGATATCGGTTTTTTTCTATATTTGTCAAAATGCTGATTTTAGGGTATAATAGTTGCTGTTCGAGAAATTTTGATTTTCAAAGAATAGTGAATGATGATAAGGAGAAACCATGAACAACTTACCAAATTGCCCACAATGTAACTCAGAGTATGTTTACGAAGACGGTGTCCTACTGGTTTGCCCAGAGTGTGCTTATGAGTGGAATCCTACTGAAGTTGCAGATGTAGAAGAGGGTCTTGTCGCTATCGATGCCAACGGAAATAAATTGGCTGACGGTGATACAGTAACTCTCATCAAGGACTTGAAAGTAAAAGGTGCGCCAAAAGATTTGAAACAAGGGACGCGCGTGAAAAATATCCGCATCGTAGAAGGCGACCACAATATCGACTGTAAGATTGATGGCTTTGGTGCCATGAAACTCAAATCAGAGTTTGTGAAGAAGATTTAAGTATGTCAAAACACTATAAATTTGTATTTTATAGCCGTATCTTCTTGTTTCTAGCGGCTTTTACGGGAGTTTATCTTGAAATTACCAAGCATGGTGGATTTGGGATGCTGCTCTATTATACGGTTCTGTCCAACCTCTTGGTAACTATTTTTACCCTTTATCTCCTAAAGGTGATGAGCCGTGTAGGTGAAAATTGGCAAAGGCCAAGTCTCTTGCGCTTAAAAGGTGGAGTCACCATGAGTATCATGATTACCTGTGTGATTTACCATTTCCTCTTAGCGCCTATTGCGACTAATTTCTATACCCTAGAAAATTTCCTTTGCCACTATATCGTTCCCCTCTGGTTTTTTGCAGATACCCTCTTTTTTGACAAACAGGGTCAATACAAGATTTGGGATCCAATTGTGTGGACGATTTTACCCTTGCTGTATATGATGTTTGCTCTCTTTAATGGTTTGGTTTTAAAACTCAATATTCCAAATGCCAAGGATAATCCTTTCCCTTACTTCTTTTTGAATGTGAACAAGGGTTGGGATGTCGTATTCAAGTGGTGTCTGATTATCTTTGTTGCCTATATGGTGGCGGGATTTATCTTCTACTTTATTAAGCAAATCAAGAGAAAGTCATCATAATACACAAGGAAGGGATTCATTTTCGAGTTTAAGAAGGAGTCTATACATCAAAGAGACTTCTTCTTTTCTTGCTTTTTTGATAACTATCAAAAAATAGAAGATTAAGAGAAAGATAGAAAGAGATTTCATGAAACAATTTTTAGAACGGGCCAGTATTTTGGCTCTCTCCCTCGTTTTGATTACGTCCTTTTCGATTTCAAGTGCCCTGCCAGCCATGTTTGACTATTATCAAGGTTATCCTAAGGAACAAATTGAGCTCTTGGCGAGCTTACCTTCCTTTGGAATCATGATGATGTTATTACTAAATGGTTTCTTAGAAAAAATATTTCCTGAGCGCTTACAAATTAGTTTGGGATTGCTGATTTTATCACTGAGTGGAACAGCACCCTTTTGGTATCAAGCCTATCCTTTTGTATTTGGAACACGGATTCTTTTTGGTTTGGGAGTTGGGATGATTAATGCCAAGGCTATTTCTATCATCAGTGAGCGTTATCAAGGGAAAACGCGAATTCAGATGTTAGGGCTACGCGGTTCTGCAGAGGTTGTTGGGGCTTCTCTCATCACTTTGGCAGTCGGTCAGTTGTTGGCCTTTGGTTGGAAAGCTACTTTCTTAGCTTATAGTGCTGGATTTTTGGTACTGATCCTTTATCTGCTCTTTGTCCCTTATGGAAAGGAAAAGAAAGAAGTCAAGAAAAAAACGAAGGAAGCAAGTTGCTTAACTCGGGAAATGAAGGGCTTGATTTTTACCTTAGCTATTGAAGCGGCAGTTGTAGTTTGTACCAATACGGCTATTACTATTCGTATTCCAAGTTTGATGGTGGAAAGAGGGCTTGGAGATGCCCAGTTATCTAGTTTTGTTCTTAGTGTCATGCAGTTGATTGGGATTGTGGCTGGTGTGAGTTTCTCTTTCTTGATTTCTATCTTTAAAGAGAAATTGCTCCTATGGTCCGGTATTACCTTTGGCTTAGGGCAAATTGTGATTGCCTTGTCTCCATCCTTGTGGGTGGTAGTGGCAGGAAGCATTCTTGCTGGTTTTGCCTACAGTGTAGCCTTGACGACAGTCTTTCAACTTGTCTCTGAACGAATTCCAGCTAAACTCCTCAATCAAGCCACTTCATTTGCTGTATTAGGCTGTAGTTTCGGAGCCTTTACGACCCCATTTGTTCTAGGTGCAATTGGGTTACTAACTCACAATGGCATGTTGGTCTTTAGTATCTTAGGAGGTTGGTTGATTGTAACCTCTATCTTTGTCATGTACCTACTCCAAAAGAGAGCTTAGGATTGGTTTCCTAGGTTTTTCTTTTGAGTTTTTTGTACCCAGACAATATTTATTTTAGAACCTTGTCTACAGATTAATTTCTTGATAAAATAGAAGTTATGACGAGATATAAAGCAACTATTTCCTATGATGGTTACGCCTTTGCTGGTTTTCAGCGCCAGCCTCATGCTCGGAGCGTTCAGGAAGAAATTGAAAAAACCTTGACGAGACTCAATAAAGGGCAAGACATTACTGTTCACGGTGCTGGTAGGACTGATAGTGGGGTTCATGCTTTGGGACAGGTGATTCATTTTGACCTGCCTTATCAAATGGACGAGGAGAAACTTCGATTTGCTCTTGACACCCAGTCCCCTGAAGATATCGATGTGATTTCGATTGAGCTCGTGGCGGATGATTTTCATTGTCGTTATGCCAAGCATAGCAAGACCTATGAGTTTATCGTGGATAGAGGACGTCCCAAAAATCCGATGCGCCGTCACTATGCAACCCACTTCCCTTACCTACTTGATGTGGAGAGGATGCAGGAGGCCGTCAAAAAGCTAGAAGGAACCCATGATTTCACTGGCTTTACAGCCTCTGGGACTAGTGTAGAGGATAAGGTTCGCACTATTACAGAAGCCAGTCTTAGGGTTGATGAGACAGGCCAGTTTTTGACTTTTACCTTTTCAGGAAATGGTTTCTTGTATAAACAGATTCGCAATATGGTGGGGACACTGCTCAAAATCGGCAACAAGCGTATGCCAGTAGAGCAGATTGACCTCATCTTGGAGAAAAAGGACAGGCAGCTTGCAGGTCCCACTGCAGCACCAAATGGTTTATATTTAAAGGAGATTCGTTATGAAGAATAATCGTATTTTAGCACTTTCTGGAAATGATATTTTTAGTGGTGGTGGCCTGTCAGCTGATTTGGCTACCTATACTTTGAACGGCTTGCATGGCTTTGTAGCAGTGACTTGTTTGACAGCCTTGACAGAAAAAGGATTTGAAGTCTTTCCAACTGACGATACCATTTTTCAACATGAATTGGATAGCTTGCGTGATGTGGAGTTTGGGGGAATTAAGATTGGTCTTCTCCCTACTGTCAGTGTGGCTGAGAAGGCATTGGACTTTATCAAGAAACGCCCAGGAGTGCCTGTGGTTCTGGATCCTGTCTTGGTCTGCAAGGAAACGCACGACGTAGCAGTTAGTGAACTCTGCCAAGAGTTGATTCGCTTTTTCCCTCATGTCAGTGTGATTACACCTAATCTTCCTGAAGCAGAATTATTGACAGGTCAGGAAATCAAAACCTTGGAAGACATGAAAGCCGCAGCGCAGAAATTGCATGACTTAGGAGCGCCAGCAGTCATTATCAAGGGAGGCAATCGCCTTAGTCAGGACAAGGCTGTAGATGTCTTTTATGATGGACAAAACTTTACAGTCCTAGAAGATCCTGTCATTCAAGGGCAAAATGCTGGTGCAGGTTGTACCTTTGCCTCTAGCATTGCCAGTCGCTTGGTTAAAGGTGATGAACTTTTACCAGCAGTAGAAAGCTCTAAGGCTTTCGTTTATCGTGCCATTGCACAAGCAGATCAGTATGGAGTAAGACAATATGAAGCAAACAAAAACAACTAAAATAGCCCTTGTATCCCTCTTAACCGCCCTTTCTGTGGTTCTAGGTTATTTCTTAAAAATCCCAACACCGACAGGAATTCTAACTCTTTTAGATGCGGGTATCTTCTTTACGGCCTTCTACTTTGGTAGTCGTGAAGGGGCTGTAGTCG
The DNA here is from genome assembly GCF_013276625.1 of Streptococcus sp. 9903. Taxonomy (NCBI): domain Bacteria; kingdom Bacillati; phylum Bacillota; class Bacilli; order Lactobacillales; family Streptococcaceae; genus Streptococcus; species Streptococcus sp. 9903. Next base: position 59,797 of record NZ_VMLI01000016.1, read on the forward strand.
GAGGACTGGCAGGTTTCTTGATTGACCTCTTATCAGGCTATCCTCAGTGGATGTTCTTTAGCTTGGTCAACCATGGCTTGCAGGGATTTTTCGCAGGATTTAAAGGAAAAACTCAGTGGTTAGGCCTTATCTTAGCAACGATTGCCATGGTAGGGGGTTACGCCTTGGGTTCTACATTGATGAATGGCTGGGCTGCAGCCCTACCAGAAATCCTACCAAATTTCATGCAAAATATTGTAGGGATGATTGTAGGATTTATCCTTAGTCAAAGTATCAAGAAGATTAAGTAAAGAGGCTGAGTCAAAAGTCTTTCAAATAAGAAAAACGCATACTATCAGGTGTTGAAAACCTTGATAGTATGCGTTTTATTGTGGGAAGATTTTATACTCTTCAAAAATCTCTTCAAACCGCGTCAACGTCGCCTTGTCGTAGATATGGTTACTGAC